>DATFZN010000148.1:0-56245 GCA_035314425.1 Candidatus Acidiferrum sp.
CGTTGCCTGCGGGATTTAAGGCGGATCACATCGAATTGCGGTTCACGTACTATTATAATTTGAAGCCGCCGAACAATTGAGCAGCAAGGCGGGGCACGTAGAGATGGTGTTGCGGTATTCCCCTGTAAATGAACAAAGAAAAAATCTCGCCACTGGTGGCAATCGTGGGACCGACGGCTGCCGGTAAATCTGCGCTTGGAATTTGGCTCGCCCAGAAATTAGGAGGAGAGGTTGTTGCTTGCGATTCGACGCAAATGTATCGCGGATTTGATATTGGAACCGCGAAGCCAACCCTAGAAGAGCGGCAGGGTGTGCCGCATCACTTGCTCGATGTTCTGGAACCGACCGATGAGGCGACTGCCGGCGGATATCGCGAGAGCGCGATTGAAGTGCTAAATGGATTGCGCGAACGCGGGCGGTTGCCGATCTTTACGGTCGGAACGGGGTTGTATCTGCGGGTGCTGCTCGAAGGACTGGCGGAAGTGCCGCTGCGTTCGGAACCGCTGCGAGATCGCTTGCGCAAGCGGGCAGGCGGGAAAACCCCAGGACATTTGCATCGCCTACTGAAAAAGCTTGATCCGGCTACGGCCAAGAAAATTGCTCCTGCGGATCAACAGAAAGTATTGCGCGCAGTGGAAGTTTGTTTGCTGACGAAAAAGCCGCTATCAGAATTGTACCAAGAAGGACGAAAGCCCCTGGAGGGCTGGCGGGCAATCAAGATTGGGCTGGCGCCAGTGCGAAAGATGCTCTACGAGCAAGTGCACGCACGAACCGATCGGATGCTGGAGCGCGGCTGGATGGGAGAAGTGCGCGAGCTGCTGCAGAGTGGCATGCCGGCGAATGCAAAGCCATTTGAATTTATCGGGTACAAGGAATTGCGGGCAGTGCTGGAGGCGGAGATGGACCTGGGAGAAGCGCGCTCGGCAATTCAGCAGGCAACCAGAAGATATGCGAAGCGGCAAACAACCTGGTTCCGTCAAGAGCCAGGCGTGCACTGGCTGACAGGGTTTGGTGGAGATGCCAACGTGCAGGAACAAGCGCTGGTGTGGGCGCGCAGCCAGATGTAAGGTGTCTAAATGCCGAAGGCGGCCAACGAGTCTTCTATGCCGTGCGCGCGATCAGGCCCGGAACGAGGGGCCTGCGCCCAAAGGGCGAGGAGGGTTCGGGCATCGGCGATCAGCACGACCGGAATCCGACCTAGCCTGCCCCTGATAGCAATGGCTCTCGGCAAAAATGAAGATTTGCAGAATGGATCTGAGAATCGCCGAATCCAAAGCCAAATTTTCCACGACCCAGTGAACGGTTTCCGGGGACGGGAGAAGGTCGTATAATTAGCGCGATGGCGCGAGATTTCCTCACTGATGATTCTGTTCCTACGAAGAAATCGAACCATAACTGCGGATGAAGCATAGACATACTCACGACACATCGTTTGCGGAACGTGTCCTGCTTGTAGGAGTGGGGTGGAAGAGGACTCCACGTTTTCCGGGAGCCCCAACCGGCGAAGCGGGACGCGAATCGCTGGCAGAATTGGAAGAGCTGGCGACAAGTGCCGGCGGGAATATCGTGGGCACCATGTTCCAGATACGAGACGCGGCCGATCCGGCGACGCTGGTGGGAAAAGGGAAACTTGACGAGATTCGGGCAGAAGCGAATGCGCGGAATGCTCCGCTCATTATTTTTGATAGCGAGCTAACGCCGATGCAGCAGAGAAATATTGAAAAGACCACCGAGCGGCGAGTAGTGGACCGGACGCAACTTATCCTGGACATTTTTGCGAAGCATGCGCGGAGTCGGGAAGGGCAGTTGCAAGTGGAGTTGGCGCAACTGAACTATCTGCTACCGCGACTCACAGGAAAAGGTACGGAGATGTCTCGGTTGGGCGGCAAGAGCGGCGGTGGAGGCTCGGGCGGCGCAGGTGGCGGGGCGGGACGCATCGGCGTACGCGGTCCGGGGGAAAAGAAATTGGAGACGGACCGCCGACGGATTCGCGACCGCGTGAGCAGGATCAAGGAAAGCATTGAGGAAGTGCGGCAACAGAGAGCGCTGCGGCGAGAGGCACGCAACGCGGTGCCTTTGGGGACCGTAGCGCTGGTCGGCTACACGAACGCCGGGAAGTCGACACTGTTCAATGCGCTAAGCCGCGCCGAGGTGCTGGTGTCCTCACGGATGTTCGCTACACTCGATCCTACGGTGAGAGCGCTGCGGCTGCCATCGAACCGGCGCATTCTGGTTTCTGACACCGTAGGATTTATCCGAGCGCTGCCGAAGGGATTGATCACGGCATTTCGCGCCACTCTGGAAGAAGTGCAGGAAGCGGCACTACTTTTGCAGGTTAGCGATATTTCCAGCGTTCATCATGATGAACTCGATCGCGAAGTCGAAAAAATTCTGGAGGATTTGGGCGTGATCGGACGGCCACGATTGCGGGTGTTCAACAAAGTGGATCAACTCTCGGCCGAACAGCGAGAACAGTTTCTAGCAGCGTGGACCCGCGGAGCAGGGAAAGAAGAGCCACCAGTATTTGTTTCTGCTCTGACTGGCGAAGGAATTGATGAATTGCTGAAAAGGATGGACAAGGCAATTCCCATTGATCCGATCGTGAAATTGTCGCTGCATATGCCGCTGAGCGAAGGCCGCACGTTAGCCCTGATTCATGCCTTGGGAAAAGTTAGGCATTCGGAAGTGAACGAAACGCACATCGACATGGAAGCGGAAGTTCCGGAAAATGTTGTGAGGCGACTGAAACTGAACGACTTTACGGTAAAGGAAACATCGAAGCGCTCCCCCTCGTATAGATAAGTAAAGGAGAACGGATATGGCTGCCTTTCTGTTGTGGTGTTTGCTGCTCGTCGTTTGCTGGCCGCTGGCGCTGCTGGCACTGATTTTATACCCATTTGTCTGGCTGATTCTTCTGCCATTCCGCTTGTTAGGAATCGCTGTCGGCGGAGTCTTTGAGCTTCTGCGGGCGATCTTGCTGCTGCCGGTGCGGGTGTTGCGGGGACCGCACGCGATCTGAAATTCAGGAAACTATCGCCCCGTATCTTTCGAGTAATACCGGCAAATCCGCTGAGATATGAATGAATTATGAAGAAATAGAGACCCCCCGGGGCGTGCCAGCGAGGCGCAAAATACTGTGGAAAACGCTGTGGAAACCCATCGGTCGACTGGCAATTCGCCCTAGGAAAGCAGCGACCATAGAATTCCTCTCCCGCCGGGCGCAGTCTGTAAAATATTGAAAAATAAGTACATGTATTGGAGTCCGGCCGCGGCTGTGACCCGGGACAGGCAGGACCGTTGGATTGTTACAGTTTGCGTTTTGCACAGGTTTGCAGCACTACTGTTACGAACTAGTATCCCTTTCCTTGTCCCCGAGCAACAATCGAGAGTAACGGTAGAGTACCGAGGAGCTTCAGAAATCAGACCGTTGCTCCCACGTTGACGGGTAGGGGAGCGGAGACTATAGTGAGCCGAGAGATAGAAAAATCGCTGAGGAGCAGGCGCGGGCTGCTGCCGAATGAATCTTCCGAACTCATTGACCCTGTTACGGATTTTCTTTGTACCAGTGCTGATCGTGGTGCTGCTGACGAGAAGTCCCAACATTGATTTGTGGGGATTTCCGATGCACTTCGAATTCTGGGGAGTGTTAATCTTGCTGTTTGCGGCGGCGACCGATTGGGCGGATGGGTATGTGGCCCGGCGAAATTCTCAGGTGACCACACTGGGAATTCTGCTGGACCCGATTGCCGACAAGTTGCTCATTTCGGCGGCGTTCATCTCACTTGTCGGGATGCACGATAAAAGCGGCCACTCCCTGGTAGCGCCATGGATGGTGGTGATCATCATCGGACGTGAGTTCACGATATTGGGGTTGCGAAATATTGCGTCCGCGGAAGGATTCACCATCGCAGCATCGGCGTTGGGAAAAACGAAGATGGTTCTGCAAGTTTGCGCGGTCGCCGTGCTGATTGCCGGCGTGAGGCATCCGTCACTGAAACCAATCGGATTGGCGCTGTTGTGGCTGGTGGTCATCAGCGCCCTCGTTTCCGCGGGACAGTATTTCCATCGCTTCTGGAGTCAGTTGGACGACCGGATCAAGCAGCGCCGGAAGTTGGGGATGCTCGAAACCCACAAAAAGCCACAGGATGTCCCTCTCTAAACAAGAGCGAACGGAGATTTTGCAGCTCGCGCGCGAGAGCTTGCGAGAAGCGATCTGCCACAAACGCCAAATCCTGACCGTGCCCGACACTGGAATTTTCGGTCTACGGCGCGGTGCCTTTGTGTCTTTGCATTTAGACGGAAAACTTAGAGGCTGCATTGGAATCGTTGAGCCTGCGGAGACGTTGGGAAGGACGATCGCAGAGTGCGCGGTAAGTGCAGCGAGGGAAGATCCGCGGTTTGCCCCGTTGCGGCCAGAAGAAACGGAGAATGTGCAGATCGAGGTTTCCGTGTTGACTCCCCCGGCGCCGATCGCCGCAGAAGATGTCTCGATTGGTGAGCACGGGTTGCTCATTGAGCAGGGGGCCAGGCGGGGATTGCTGCTGCCTCAGGTCGCCGTAGAACACGGGCTAGACCGGGAAAGATTTTTGCAGGAGACCTGCCGGAAAGCGGGGCTTCCCCTGGATGCCTGGAAGAGCAAAGAGACGCGAATTTTTGGCTTTAGGTGCGAGATTATTGGGCCGCTGCCGTAACTGCACTCCCCCCAAGCAAAAGCCCGCGCCTGGTTGAGACGCGGGCCGGGAACAGCACGGTTTACGGAGGTTACTCGATTTCGGCGTAATCTCCTGCGTAGGATTCCATGCGGCTGTAGGTCACGAAAATGGTACAGGCATTCTTACTGGTGTTGATGACGATGCCTTCGCCAAGAATTTCGCGTGGCAGATCATTCCATTCGTACTTTACCGGGGTGCTGCCAAATCCAAGAAGCTTGTACTGGGTGTCCTTGATGTTGACGAGGGTTTGGTTGCTCGATCCCTGATAACGGAAGATGCGAAGGTAATCGCCAACCTTTACGCCCTGGGCGTTGCCAAGGTTCACGTAAACCAGAGAGTCTTTACCATACATCTGTGAATATTGCTGTCCAACGACAAGCATGCCGACGGGCTTTCCACTAACTGGTGCGAAATAGTCGAACTTGTCGGTTGGCTTGTAGGGGGGCGCAGGACGTTCCTGAAAGGCGCGGATAATATCGCCGCGCTGGATGTAGTCACAGGAAAAGGAGATCTGCGCAATCGAGACATTGGGCTGAACGGTGGTGACCACGATTTGTCCGGCATCTTTGTAAACCGTACCCATGGCTTTCAAGAGCTTATCCTGCCACTTGAACCACTGCACTTTGACGGGATCGTGTTCGGGACGAAACACGGAATAGCGGTCGCCGACTTTGACGCCTTGCACGGAGCCTTTGTTGATGTAGACGAAGTTTCCGCGAGAGAACACCACGGTGGAACTGGATTCCTCGCCCGAGATCACATAGCTATCGGTAGCCGGCGGTTCGTCGGAGACGATGCTCGAGCAATAGACGGCGCTGTAATCGGGAGAGGTAGCTTCGGCAGCGCGTTGCGTGGAGGACACGGTCTGTGTGGGCACGGTTGTGATTTGTGCCCAAGCGCTGGAGGCCGGCAGCAAAATTCCTAAAGACAAGGCAGCTACAAATGCGCGCATAATCGTACTCCTTAAGATCACGCCCGTAAGGGCCGTGCGGGGACTTGCATCATCGAAGCTAACAAGCGCGTAGGGCGGCGTCAACAACCGGGGCAAGAGCCCTTTACACATTTGCAAATGCGTGCTACAAGGCTTGTTTTCAATAAGTTAGAAGCACTATTGGAGGGATTTGGTGTTTGGCGATGGAGCGAAGCGTATCTGTGGGGTGGTGGCAGCGGAAACGGCGTCGCAATTGATGAAGTTGCTGCGCCTCGGCGAAAGAGAAACGGGCACTGTCGAACTGCGCTTGGATTGGCTGCGAAATGATGAGGAACGAAAGAAATTTTTGATTCTGTTGCGAGCAAGAAAGCGGAGTTCTGGTACTACCTTCATCGCGACCTGCCGTAGGCGAGTCGGCGGAGGCGAGTTTCAAGGAGTGGTTGAGGCGGAATTGCATTGGTTGAGGAAAGCGCGAGAAGCGGGATGCCAGTGGTGCGACCTTGAACTGGAATCGTTGCTGGAATTGCCAGAAAAATCGCTGCGCGGATATGCGCTGCCGGGGAAAGTTTTGTTGTCGCTGCACGATTTTAAGAGGACGCCAAAATTGCCGAAAAAGATGAGTGTGCCCGCTGCAGAATTCGACGCTATTAAGATCGCGGCGGTGGCGAACTCAATTGCCGATAGCGTGCGATTGCTGAAACTTGCCGGACGATCTGGCCGCGTAGTGCCGGTGCCGATGGGAGAAATTGGATTGCCGGCGCGGATACTGGCGCTGCGAGCGGGAAGCCCGTTGGCCTACGCGCCGGTGGCGGTGGCCACTGCGCCCGGACAAGTGAGTCTACGGGAATTGAAATATCTGTACCGGGCACATGAACTTGGAAAAAACTCCCGAGTGTATGGGGTGATCGGAAACCCGATTGGGCACTCGCTTTCGCCGTTGATGCATAACACGGGATATATCGTGGCAAAGAAAGATGCCGTGTTCTTGCCGTTTCTGGTGGAACGGCTGGGAGATTTCCTGAAGGCGATTCCCAACTTTGGCGTGCGGGGATTCGCCGTGACCCTGCCGCACAAAGAGACGGTATTTCGAAAATTGGATGCGTGCGAACCGTTGGCGCAGAAGATTGGGGCGGTAAATACCGTGACGGTGCGGCGGGATGGATCGCTCTATGGCAGCAACACGGATTACTTGGGCGTGCTGCGGGCGCTTCAAAAGAAGATCAATCTCAGCGGACGAAGTGTACTGATTCTTGGCGCAGGAGGGGCGGCGCGTGCGGCGGCTTTGGCGGTTGCCTCGGCGGGCGCGGAAGTATTTGTCTGTGCGCGCAGAGAAGGGATGGCACGGGCCCTGGCGAAGGCGGTAAATGGCGAACGGATGAAAAGAGCGGCTTTGCAAAAGAAGAAATTTGATGTGATCGTGAATGCTACACCCCTCGGCATGCATCCCTACAAGGGAATTTCGCCGCTTGCGGCAAGCGAGTTAAACTGTTCACTCGTCTTCGATATGATTTACCGGCCGATACATACGAAATTGCTCGAAATGGCGCTGGCAAGAGGCTTGGCGACTATTTCTGGCGTGGAGATGTTCCTGGCCCAGGGAATCGCGCAATGGGAATGGTGGATGAAAGAGGAGGCACCGGAAAAAGAAATGCGAAGAGTCGTACTGAAGGAACTGATTAGAAATTAAGAACGAACCAGAAGAAGACCCCATGCGCTGGGGAGTAGCCGGCGGTAGGAAGAGCATATAGATTCGGCTGGAGCAGTGGCGATCTCGGTTTTGAGCGGATGGCATGATCCAACCTTCATTCGAGGAGTTTCGGAAGCTGGCAAAACAGGGAAACTTGGTCCCTGTCTACGATGTATTTTCCGCCGATTTGCTGACGCCGGTGAGCGCATATCTGCGCGTGGCACAAGGAGCGCGGTATTCGTTTCTGCTAGAAAGCGTCGAAGGCGGTGAGAAAATCGCGCGCTATACGTTTGCGGGCGCCAACCCCGAGGAGATCTTCCGGTACGCAGGCGGTGCTTGTGTTCTTGAAAGCCGCAACCGGCTGATCTGGGAAGAGCGCGATCCCATTACGTTTTTGCGGCAGCACATGGAGCGGTACCGCCCGGTGCGCTTGCCGGGATTGCCACCACTGGTCGCGGGAGCGATTGGCTATTTTAGCTATGACATGGTGCGGCTGATCGAGCGGCTGCCGAAGCGTCTAGGCGATGAAATCGGGTTGTACGACGCGATGCTGATGTTCTATCACGGGATTCTGGCGTTCGACCACGTGCAGCATCGCTTGTGGATTGTCCGGAACGTTTACACCGAAGGAGCCCGTAGCCTACGCGCGAGCTACCGCGCCGCGGTGAAGGAAATTCAACGAACGCGGAAGCTTCTGGACGAGCCGGCAGCGAGCGAACAGACACGGAAGCCAGTGAACGGGAACAAGGCTGGGCTTCTGATCACATCGAATTTCAAGCGCGATGAATACCTGGATGTCGTCAACAAGGCCAAAAAATACATCCGAGCCGGCGACATTTTCCAGGTGGTCATCAGCCAGAGATTTTCCGCCAAAACGAAAGCCCCGCCGTTTTCCATATACCGGGAATTGCGCGCGCTCAATCCCTCGCCCTATCTCTTTTATTTGCAGTTAAACGATGTATATGTGGTGGGAAGTTCGCCAGAGATGCTGGTGAAGGTCCAGGGACGGGATGTTTTTTACCGGCCGATCGCGGGCACCCGCTGGCGCGGAAAAGATGAAGCGGAGGATCAACGATTGGAGCAGGAGATGCTTGCCAGCGAGAAGGAACGCGCCGAGCACATCATGCTTGTGGATTTGGGGCGCAACGATCTGGGTCGAGTGTGCGATTACGGTAGCGTCAAAGTGGAGAAATTAATGACCGTGGAACGGTACTCGCACGTGATGCACCTGGTGTCGAATTTACGTGGGAAATTGCGCGAGGACGTTGACTGTTTTGACGCCTTGATGTCGTGCTTTCCGGCCGGAACAGTATCGGGAGCGCCAAAAGTTCGCGCAATGGAAATCATCGAAGAGCTGGAGAAAACCCGGCGCGGAATTTACGCCGGAGGAATTCTGTACCTGGATTTCGCGGGGAACCTGGATTCGTGTATCGCGTTGCGGACGATGGTCATCAAGAATGGAGTGACCTACGTGCAAGCGGGTGGTGGAATCGTGGCAGACTCGACGCCTATGGGGGAATTCGCGGAATCGCAGAATAAATCGAAGGCGTTGCTAAGGGCGTTGGAAGCGGCCGATCGGCAAAGCTACGGTAAGAGCGTGGGGGCAAGGAAGAAAGCGAAGCGGAGATCGTGATTCTACTTTTGGATAACTACGATTCGTTCACCTATAACCTGGCGCAATATCTGGGTGAACTGGGTTGCCAATTGGAAGTGCATCGCAACGATAAAATTTCGGTGGAAGAAATTGCGCGGCGAAAGCCGGAGCGGATCGTAATTTCGCCGGGGCCCTGCACACCACAGGAAGCGGGCGTATCTATCGAATTAATCGAGAAACTGGCGGGAAAATTTCCGATTTTGGGCGTGTGCCTGGGGCATCAAGCGATCGGGGTGGCGTTCGGTGGGAAAATTATTCGCGCGCCCAAGTTGTTCCACGGCAAGACCAGTGAAGTGAGACACGACGGGAAGGGAATTTTTCACCACCTTCCCAACCCATTTGTGGCGACTCGATATCACTCGCTGATCGTGGAGCGGAAGTCTTTGCCGAAGAGCCTGGAAATCAGTGCGGAGACTGCTGACGGAATCATCATGGGGTTGCGGCACCGAGAGCATAAGGTTGAGGGCACCCAGTTTCATCCGGAATCCGTGCTTACGGAATCTGGCAAAAAGCTGCTCAGGAATTTCCTAGCGCTCTAGTGTGATCGTTCCCGAATAAATTCTGGTAGCTGCAAAGAGTCTTGACTATCGAGAGTCTTTATCTCGCGGTCTTCCCTGATACGCATCGGAAATGAACAGTGCACGAGATCGTCAGATCGCTCCATTGCGTGAGTAGTCTTTCAGCTGTAGCAATTTTTCCAGAGCTCGACCGGAGCCAATCGTCTCTGCGGCCAGTTGTGCAGCGTCGCGGAAGCCAATCGCGTGGCCGGTTACTGCAAGTGCCGCGGCCGCGTTTGCAACTACCACGTCGTGGGGCGCGCCCGATTCGCCCTCGAAAATCCTCTGGACTAGCGCTGCGTTATCGCGCGCAAGGCCTCCTTTAAGAGTTTCCCGCGAAGCACGCTTCAAGCCAAAATCCTCGGGCGTTACCGTAAAGCGACGTAGGGTGCCAGCGTGCACTGCGGCGATTTGTGTTTCGCCTGCCAGTGAAATTTCGTCCAGGCCTCCGGCACCGTGCACAACGAAGGCACGTTCTATGCCAAGATCGGCCAGTGTGGCAGCGACAAGATCGATCAAGTCAGCGTGGAAGACGCCCAAGACTTGAGCTTGCGTACCGGCGGGATTGGTGAGCGGGCCGAGGAGATTGAAAATTGTGCGCTTACCTATCTGCTTGCGCGCTGCAGCCGCGTAGCGTGCCGCTCCATGAGCCGTGGGTGCGAACAAGAATCCAATTCCAATTTCGCGAATGGCCCGACCGAAGCGAACAAGCGGCAAGTTAATATCTACGCCGAGAGCTTCTAGGACATCAGCAGAGCCACAACGAGAGCTTGCCGATCGGTTGCCATGCTTGGCGACGCGAGCGCCTGCGGCAGAAGCGACAATGGCTGCGGCGGTAGAAATATTGAAGGTGCCACTGTCATCGCCACCGGTTCCGCAGGTGTCGACCATGTTTTCGGGCTTCTGTTCTGTTGGAGAAAATACCGGTGCCGCGTGCCTGCGCATGACCGTGGCGAACCCCGATAACTCTGCGGAGGTAACTCGGCGCAAGTTGAGCGATTCGAGCAAGCGGACGATAGCGGGAGTATCGACGCGACCGGAAAGCAGCTCTTCCATGAGGGATTCGGCGGCTCGGCGCTCGAGCGCCGAGCCTGCTTCGATTTTGGCAA
The DNA here is from genome assembly GCA_035314425.1 of Candidatus Acidiferrum sp. Classification (GTDB taxonomy): domain Bacteria; phylum Acidobacteriota; class Terriglobia; order Acidiferrales; family UBA7541; genus Acidiferrum. Next base: position 10,651 of record DATFZN010000148.1, read on the forward strand.
TCAGGGAATTAGCGGTGGTCATTACATTCTTTTGCCGCAGGATGCTCTCGCCTTGCTCGATCTCTGGGTCTCAAGTAAACTTTATTGCTCTACGCTCCTCAAATTCTAACACCTGCGCCCTGCAGTATCGTCGCACAGGAGCGCCGGACCTGAGCCGATCAGGACCCAGAAGGCAGAACCCGAAATGAAGATTCACGAATATCAAGCGAAAGCGATCCTTGCCCGTTACGGCGTCACGACTCCTCGGGGTGAAGTGGTGTTTACCAAGGAGGAAGCGAGAGAAGCGGCGCAGCGGCTAAAGTCGCATGTGGTCGTAGTGAAGGCCCAGATTCATGCAGGCGGCCGCGGCAAAGGCGGTGGCGTGAAGCTGGCGCGCTCGGCCGATGAAGCGGCAGAGATTGCCTCGCACATTCTCGGGATGAATCTGATTACGGTGCAGACAGGTCCGCAAGGGCGCATTGTGAAGCGCTTGTTGATTGAAGAGGGACTGGACATCAAGCGCGAATTGTATCTGGGGTTGCTGATCGACCGCGAGACCGAGCGCCCGGTGCTCATTGCCAGCGGATCGGGGGGTATGGAGATCGAGGAAGTGGCTAAAGACAACCCCAGCGCCATTCTGCGCGAACCGATTCATCCCGCCGTGGGCTTGCAAGCTTACCAGGCAAGAAAGATTGCGTTCGCATTGGGCATGACTGGGGAGCAAGCAGCAAGCGCCACACCCTTTTTGCAAGCCCTGTACCGCGCGTTTATCGATACCGACGCGTCGATGATTGAGATCAATCCCTGCGTGATCACCGGCGAGGGGAAATTGGTGGCGCTGGATGCGAAGATGACATTTGACGACAACGCCTTGTTCCGTCACAAGGATCTGCGCGAACTGAGGGACCTCGACGAGGAAGATCCGCTGGAAGTGGAAGCGTCGAAATACGGATTGAATTACATCAAGCTGGACGGCACGGTGGCGTGCATGGTGAACGGCGCGGGTTTGGCCATGGCCACGATGGACATCATCAAGTACGCGGGAGGCTCACCGGCGAACTTTTTGGATGTGGGTGGAGGGGCTTCGGCGGATCAGGTGAAGAATGCGTTCGGAATTTTGCTCAGCGATCCGGCGGTCAAGGCCGTATTCATCAATATCTTTGGTGGCATTTTGCGCTGCGATGTTTTGGCGACAGGCGTGGTGGCAGCGGCCAAAGATCTGCACGTAAAGGTGCCGGTGGTGGTGAGGATGGAAGGGACAAACGTGGAGCGCGGACAGCAGATCTTGCGGGAGAGTGGATTGAACTTCACGATTGCCGATGGCATGAAGGACGGCGCACAAAAGGTCGTGGCCCTGGCCGGAGGTGCGCGATGAGCGTTCTGGTAAATGAAAAAACACGGTTGCTGGTGCAGGGTTTCACGGGGCGCGAGGGCACCTTTCACGCGCAACAGATGATTGAATACGGCACGAATGTGGTGGGCGGAGTAACACCGGGTAAAGGTGGCACGAAACATCTCGAACGCCCGGTGTTCAATACCGTTGCCGAAGGGGTGAAGGCCACGGGGGCGGATGCTTCCGTAATATTTGTGCCGCCACCCTATGCTGCGGACGCGATTCTGGAAGCGGCCGATGCGGGTTTGCCGCTGGTCGTATGCATCACGGAGGGAATTCCTGCGATCGACATGGTGCGCGTGGCGGAAGTGGTCGAGAAGGCGAAGACGCGATTGATCGGACCGAACTGCCCGGGAATTATTTCACCAGGCAAATGCAAAATCGGCATTATGCCGGGGCGTATCCATAAGCAGGGCAACGTCGGAGTGGTCAGCCGCAGCGGAACGCTGACCTACGAAGCGGTGCATCAATTGACCCAGTTGGGTATTGGCCAGTCGACCTGTATTGGGATTGGCGGCGATCCAATTATCGGAACGACCTTCCTCGATTCTATCAAAATGTTTAATGACGATCCGGATACGCAGGCCATTGTGCTGATCGGCGAAATTGGCGGCAACGCGGAAGAAGTGGCCTCTGCATGGATCAAACTCAATGTGAAGAAGCCGGTGGTCGGGTTCATTGCCGGTCAGACGGCGCCTCCGGGGCGACGCATGGGTCATGCCGGCGCGATTATCAGCGGCGGGCAGGGCACGGCAAAAATGAAGTATGTAGCAATGAACGCGGCCGGAATTCGGACCGTGGAATCACCAGCGGATCTGGGCTCGACCGTTGCCGCATCCTTGAAGGCATGAACAAAGGCTGTTTCAGCGAGGCCGCCGTTCAGCGACTCAAACGGATTGTAGTTTTCGGAATCAATCGACGGAGGAACTTTCGTGGCTCTGGAACGTACATTTGCGATTATCAAACCGGATGCGGTATCGGCCGGCCAGCAGGGCGAAATTCTTGCGCGCATTCATCAAGCCGGATTCAAGGTTGTGGCGGTGAAGACCATGCGCTTGACAAAGGAAGAGGCCGGCGGATTCTACGCCGTGCACAAGGAACGACCATTTTTCGGTGAGCTGACGGATTTTATGAGCTCGGGGAAGATTATCGCGATGGTGCTGGAAGGCGATGGAGCCATTGCCAAGTGGCGCGACACGATGGGTGCTACCGATCCGAAGAAGGCCGCGCCAGGAACGATTCGCTGCGATCTCGGAACAAGCATTGGAACGAATTGCACGCACGGGTCAGATGCGCCGGAGACGGCTGCGTTTGAGATTGGGTATTTCTTTGCGGGGATGGAACTGATTTAAGAAGTATGATTTAGGTTCAGCATGGGAGGTAGGCGGGCCGGAATTGTTCGGCCCTTTTTGCTTTTCTGGGAGTTTTGCGCCAATACGAAATTGCGGCAGCTGGACTGCCGCACTGCAAAGTAGGTGATTTCCTTTGCTGCGTGGGTGCATACTATTGACTCCACGTCTGATTGCCGCAGGAGGTCCCCCATGTTTCGCACGACACGCCGTGAATTCATTCATCGAATGGGCTATGCCGCAGGAGCAGCCTGGCTCGGGAGCAGATCGTTGGCCACGCGCCTGGCTTTGGCAGAGATGCCGCCGCTTGGGCAGAAATTCTCGGCGACCGACACGGTGACACTGGGGAGTACCGGGATTCAAACATCGCGGTTGGCCATGGGCACGGGAACGGTAGGGTCTGGAGGTCACTCGCATCAGACCGCCCTGGGAGTGGATGGACTGTCAGGTTTGCTGAGGAACGGTTATGACAATGGATTGCGGTTTTTCGACGCGGCAGATAGTTACGGAAGTCATCCGCATGTCGCTGCGGCGTTGAAGCAAGTCGACCGTAGCAGGGTGACCCTGCTGACAAAATCGTGGGCGCGGGACGCGGCAGGCATGCGCGCCGATCTGGACCGCTTTCGCCGGGAGCTTGGCACGGATCATCTGGATATCGTGTTAATGCACTGCGTGACGGAGAAGGACTGGACGACACAATTTCGCGGCGCAATGGATGTGCTTTCGGAAGCGAAACAGAAGGGAATTATTCGCGCGCATGGATGCTCGTGCCACTCCATCGAGGCATTGCGGGCTGCGGCGAAGTCGCCGTGGGTGGAGATTGATCTGGCTCGTATGAATCCGATTGGCTCGCACATGGACGCGGATCCAGAGACCGTTGCCAGTGTGCTGCGAGAGATGAAAGCTTCGGGCAAGGCTGTGGTGGGAATGAAAATCCTGGGGCAGGGAGACCTGCGCGACAAACAGAACCAAGCGATTAAGTACGCGCTGGGCTTGGGTCTTCTGGATGCGTTTACGATTGGAGCGGAATCGATCCCGGAGCAGGAAGATTTGATGAAGCGCATTGCGGCCGCGGCTTGAGCCGACCGAAAGTAAAGTCCACAGTTATGGATTCGTTTCGCGAGCTAGGACGTTTGTTGTTCTTCCTAGGCGCATTCATAGCGCTCCTAGGAGCATTCTTTTATTTCGGAGGTAAATTACCATTTCGATTGGGCCGCTTGCCGGGAGATATTGTTCACAAGGGCGAGCACACCACCTTCTATTTCCCAATCATGACCAGCATTTTGCTGAGTATGGGCCTGACGCTGCTGTTCTGGTTGCTAGGCCGTTTACGGCGATAATGGTGAGCTTGGTAGGACTTCCCCTGGTTGTTTTTTTGAGGAGCCGGAGCTCCGGCCTTGCCAAAGAGGTGACTTTGTTCACAGCCAGCTAGAGTAAACTCGTTTTAGAGCTTCGAATTTCATGGATACACCTCAACTGAAGTTTAATCTTCAGCCAGAACGCAGGATTTTCACCGTCAGCGACCTGACCGCGCGCATTCGCGACCTACTGGCCAAAAATTTCACGGACACGATCGTCGAGGGGGAAATTTCCAATTGCCGGCCCGCGGCTTCCGGGCACATCTATTTCACCCTAAAAGATGAGAAGGCACAGATTCGCTGCGTATTCTTCAAGAGCCAGCAGCGTGGTATGAAATTTCGACTGGAAGATGGGTTGAAGGTGACAGTGCGTGGTTCGATCAGTGTCTACGAGGCCCGAGGCGAATATCAGATCTATGTGGAATCGATCGAGCCGCTCGGGCGTGGCGCATTGCAACTGGCGTTTGAGCAGCTTAAAATTCGATTGCAACAGGAAGGTTTGTTTGACGCGGCAAGAAAAAAACCGCTGCCTCTCCTGCCAAGCCGCGTTGGGCTGGTGACCTCGCCGACTGGTGCGGCCGTCCGCGATGTGGTGCGCATACTCACGCGCCGTTTTCCGAACGTACATCTGACGCTGTACCCCGTGCGAGTGCAGGGAGAAGGTTGCGTGGAGCAGATCGTTGAAGGGCTTCGATACTTTGACGACAAAAGCGCAGCGGATGTAGTTCTGATCGTGCGAGGTGGCGGATCACTAGAAGATTTGAGCGGATTCAATGATGAAGCGTTGGCCCGCGCAATTGTCGCGTGCTCGATTCCCATCATTACTGGATTGGGACACGAAACTGATTTCACCATCGCGGATTTTGTCGCGGACGTGCGCGCGTCGACTCCTTCGGCCGCAGCCGAACTGGTGGTACAGACACGAAGGGAGTTTGATAAGCATGTTTCTGATTTGCGGGCAAACCTTTCCTCCTTGATGCGCTACCGGTTGATGGACTTAAATGGGAAAGTGCACCAGTTGCTGGGACGGCGCGGATTCCGACGACCGCTGGATATTTTGCGGCAGCAGCGGCAGCGCGCTGACGATCTGACATCGCGAGTTGCGCACGCACTGCGTGCGCGATTGGACGAGTCTCGCAAACGATTCACCGCGGCCCACTTGAAGATTTCCTCGTTCAATTTCCGGATGAAGATAGCCGCGTTGCGGCTTCAATTGCAGAGGTGGAGCAGTGATCTGGGACTGAGCGCGGAAAGGATTGTGGGTACGAAGCGGGAGCGCTGGGAGCGCCTGTCATTGCAATTAGCGGAGCGTAGCCCGCTGAAGGTGCTCGAACGCGGCTACGCGATCGCTACCGATGCTGCAGGGAATGTGCTGCGAGATACGGATCAGGTGAGTGTCGGCGATACCGTGCGGATCCAATTGTACCGCGGCCGGTTGAGTTCTGAAGTGAAACTAAAAGACCCCAAAAAATAACAAGGGCTAATCTTCTTCGTTGCCGGAGACTTTTAGGACTGCGAGGAAAGCTTCTTGTGGGATGTCGACCTGGCCGACACGCTTCATGCGTTTTTTGCCTTCCTTTTGTTTTTCGAGGAGCTTCCGCTTACGGGAAATGTCTCCGCCGTAACATTTGGCGAGAACATTCTTGCGGATCGCGGCGACAGTTTCGCGGGCGATCACACGGCTACCGATTGCCGCTTGGATGGGAACTTCGAACATCTGTCGAGGAATCAGCTTTCTGAGGCGCGTGACAAGGTCGCGACCGCGTTCCAATGAAAATTCGCGGTGAATAATAAGAGCGAGCGCATCGACGGGTTCACCGCCAACCAGCACATCGAGCTTGATTAAATCTCCCTCGACGTAACCCGCCAAATGGTAATCGAGTGACGCGTAGCCGCGCGAGACGCTCTTCAGACGATCGTAGAAATCGAGCACGATTTCGTTGAGCGGCAATTCGTACGTAAGCATGACGCGCGTCGGCGAGAGATATTCGAAATTCTTCTGGGTGCCGCGTTTGTCCTGGCAAAGTTGCAGGATGCCGCCGACCGATTCGTCGTTGGTGATGATCATCGCCCTGATAATGGGCTCTTCAATTTTTTCAATATCGCTGGGATTCGGGAATTTTGCAGGACTATCCACTTCGATAATTTCGCCGCCAATGCGGGTGATGCGATAGCGCACGCTGGGCGCGGTGGTTATCAGGTTCAATCCGAATTCGCGTTCAAGACGTTCCTGTACAATTTCCAGGTGCAATAGACCGAGGAAGCCGCAGCGGAATCCGAAGCCCAGTGCGACGGAATTTTCCGGCTCGTAGAAAAACGCAGCGTCGTTTAGCTGCAGTTTGCCGAGCGCATCGCGCAGTGGTTCATATTCATCGGCAAGCACCGGAAAAATTCCCGCGAAGACCATGGGCTTGATGGCTTCAAATCCGGGAAGCGCAGGAGCAGGGCGAGCCGCTTCGGTAACCGTGTCTCCCATGCGTGCGTCTGCCACCCGCTTGATGTTGGCAACGATGAAGCCCACATCGCCTGCTTCGAGCTCTTCGAGCGCGACCGGTTTCGGCGTAAGAGTGCCGAGTTGCTCGACCTCGTAAATTTCGCCGGTCGCAACCAAGCGAATCTTCATGTGCCGGGTGATGCGGCCTTCCATCACGCGCACGAGAACGACTGCGCCGCGATAGATGTCAAACCAGGAGTCAAATACCAGCGCTTGAAATGGATTCTGCGCGTTACCTTTTGGCGGAGGAATGCGCTGCACCACGGCTTCCAGGACATCTTCCACGCCGATGCCGCTTTTGGCACTGATCATCAGTGCATCGCCGGCGGGGATGGCGAGAACGTTTTCGATTTGCTCTTTGACAAAGTCGGGCTGTGCCGCGGGCAGATCGATTTTGTTGATCACCGGAAGAATGGTGAGGTTGTGCGACGCAGCGAGAAACGTATTGGCGACAGTTTGCGCTTCTACTCCCTGGCTGGCGTCGACAACCAGGAGAGCTCCTTCACAAGCAGAGAGCGCGCGTGAGACCTCGTAAGAGAAATCGACGTGGCCGGGGGTGTCGATTAGATTCAGGCGATAGGTATTGCCATCTTTGGCTTGGTAATGCAGACGAATGCTCTTCGCTTTGATGGTGATGCCGCGTTCGCGCTCGAGGTCCATCGAATCGAGGACCTGTTCGTGCATTTCGCGCTCGGAAAGCGCACCAGTCAATTCGAGCAAACGGTCGGCGAGCGTCGACTTGCCGTGATCGATATGCGCGATGATACAAAAATTCCGTATGAACTTCGGGTCCATGCACTTCCCGTACCGCCAGGCCTTACCTAGAGGTGAATTGTGAGTGTACGACGGCGGGCATCTTGCTGAAGCCGAGCTAGCCTACTCCGCCGAAACCGTGCCGTGTAAACCTCTAGTTTGCCATAAGTGGGAGGAGACGTCAGCTTGCGGGCAAAGAAAGGCACAAAGTAGAAAAATTACTGATAGCAGATTCACATCCTTGCTCGAGAGGGCGGTTGCCACGCGAGGACGCAGCGGTATAGTGGGTGTTGGGTTCCAGCCGTCCGAGAAGTTCCTCTAACGAAGTGAAGGCAAGAACAGAAAGATGGCCGCAGACGTAAACAAACATCTGGACCGGGCAAAGAAGATGCTCGAGAAAAATCGCGTCGAGGACGCGATTGAAGCCTATCAATCGGTATTGCAGGAAGCTCCCCACCATCTGGAAGCGACGCAAGCCTTGGGTGATCTCTACACCAGGGTGGACTTGCCGGACCGTGCCGCGGTCTATTACGGCTACTTGTTCGATCTACTGGTCGAGCCAAAAGACGAGAGCAAAGCGCTGGCAATATTTAACCGGTTCTTGAGAAACTCGCTGACTACCCAGCCGCCGGAACGCATTGCACGCTACGCCTTCTTACAGCAAAAGCAAAATCGTCCCGATGAAGCGATGGATCAATACGGCAAAGCGGCGGAAATGTTCATCCAGGCAGGTCGCGGCGAAGATGCACTGTTTTGCTGGGAACGTACCGCGCAAATTGATCCCGACAACATGGCTCGGCAACTAAAAGTGGCGGAAGTCGCCGCGCAACTGGGAAAGAATGCCTTGGCGGCGCGCTCGTATTTAAGAGCAGGACAAATCGCGGCGACGGGTGGATCTTCACAAGAAGCGCTGAAACTGCTTGGTAGGGCTTATGGTCTGGCGCCGCAAGAACGCAGTGTGGCTTTGTTATACGCGGAAGCGAAATTGCGGAATGGAGAAGCGGCGGAAGCGGCGGCGCTACTCGAGCCGTTTGCGCCGACCGAAAGCGATGTCGCGTTTCTCGATACATTTGCGGATGCGCTACTGCAGGCGGGCCAACTGGATCGCGCGCGCGCGATCCTCGAACGATTGTTGCGCGAAAAAAATGAAGGCATAACTCGACTGTTTGCTCTTGCGGATGCCTATTCCGATGCGGCCCAGGATGCCAAGTCGGTCGAACTATTGCTGACGTTGAAGCGGCGGATGTTCGCGGACAAGAAGATTGCGGAATTCACCAGCCAGGTCGAGGAACTCGGGGCGAAACATCCCGAATCGTTGCCCGTGCTAGAGTTCTGGGCGGCTCTCTACAACGAGCTAAACCGCGAATCGCAATATTTTGAAGTGCTGATCAGGTTGTTTGATGCCAATTTTAATTCCGGGAGCTTCCAAAAGGCCTGCGAAGTTTTGGAACGGCTGGTTGATATCGACGCCTACGATTACCGAAATCAGCAGCGGGTAGAAAAACTGCATGGCCATGCCGATGACGCGTTCCTAAAGCGAATTGCTGCGCGCATGGCGAAATCCGCAACGGTAGCAGCCAATGCCGCGCCACCCAAAATTGTGGCTAGCCAAGAAGTTGCGCAAGCCGCCCCGGTCAGCGAAGAAGGGCGGAAAATGCAGGCTTTGGATGACCTGATCGTCCAAACGGAAATTTTTTTGCAATACTCGCTTTTGAGCAAGGCGGTAGAGCGGCTGCAGAAAATCGCCGCGATGTTTCCCGGAGAAGAGGAACGCAACGCACGATTGCAAAATTTGTATCAAATGGCGAATTGGTGGCCGAAAAACCAAGCAAAAGCAGATTCGGCGAACCGATCCCTCCAGTCGGTAACTGCGTCGGCTGACGACGCGAAGCCGCAGGGGCCAACAGGGCGCACGGGCACATATACTGCGGAAACGCTGCGGGATTTGACGAAAATTTCCGAGATCAATCAAAAAATATTTCGGCAGCAGACGCCACGCGCGATGCTGAACAGCACGGTCAGCGAAGTTGGAACGTATTTGAAGGCGGCGCGGACGCTGGCCGTTATTGGAGCCCCGGGGCGGCCTCCGGAAATTGCAGCGGAATTTTCAGCACAGAATCTGAAGCCGGCGCCTGGCGCTCAGGTGGTTTTCTTGCTGGCGCAGATGGAAAAGGCAATACCGGATGAACTGGGCGGATTGGTTGTCGACGCCACGGAAGGATCAATTCTTACGGAGCTTGGGTTGCGTACCGCGTTGGGGGTAACAATTGTCGACAAAGAGACGCAAACGCCCGCCGGGATGCTGATCATTGGCCACAATACAGAGCATCGCTGGAAGCCGAACGAAACCTATTTCTTGCAGGCAATTGGCGATCAGATGTTGATGAGTGTAAGTCACACGCGGCTGCGTTCGCTGGTGCGCCGCATGGGCGTTTCTGATGATCGCACCGGTCTGTTGAGCCGCACCTCGTATGTCGGATGTTTGCTGAATGAAGCTGATCGCGCGCGCACGCAAGGCACAGCGCTTTCCCTGGCAGTTTTGCAGATCGATCGCGGCGCGGAAATGGTGCGGCAGCAGGGCGAAGCCCCATTGGAAAAATTCCTGGAACAACTGGCCCGCTCGCTGCAGCCAATGGTGCGTCAGAACGATATGGCGGTGAAATATACGTCATGGGCGCTGGCCTTCATATTGCCCGACACGTCACTTTCAGGCGCATCCAACCTCGTAGAGAAATTGCGACGCGCGGCGGCAGGAGTTCGCCCGCCATGGGATTCGACGCAGATCACGCTGAGCGCGGGCATTGTGGAAGCCGTAGCCAAACAGGAATACGAAAGCGAAGATATTGTTACCGACCTAATCAATCGCGCGGAGTTCAGCATGGAAGAGGCTCGGAAGCGTGGTGGTGATACAGTGGTAGCGGAACAACGGCACGCCTGAGCGCAGAAAAGCTGCGGGGATCGGATAGTGCGACTTCGATTCGGTTCGCAGCATCCTATCTAGGAAGATCAAGCGAGGCAAAATGTTTCCAACGGATATTGTAATTGTGGCTGGCGCGCGTACGCCGATGGCGAGATATACTGGAGCTTTTTCCGAAGTGTCCGCAATCGATCTTGGAGCGCTCGCTGCAAAAGAAGTGATTCGACGCTCGGGAGTTGATCCCGCGGAGATCGATCACGCAATTTTTGGAAATGTGTTGCAGACAAGCCCGGATGCAATCTATGGGGCGCGACACGTGGCGTTGAAGGCCGGGTTGCCCGTTCAGACGCCTGCGGTGACGGTGAACCGCTTGTGTGGTTCGGGGATTGAGGCGATTGCGCAGGCCGCGCAGAGATTGCTGCTCGGCGAGGCCAGCGTCGTGCTGGCCGGTGGAATGGAAAACATGACCCAGGCGCCATTCGTGATTCGCGGTGCGCGCACGGGCCTGAAATTGGGTGGCGGCGTTTTGGAGGATTTTCTTTTTGTCGGCTTGACGGATTCCTACTGTGGTATGCCGATGGCGCTAACCGCAGAAAAATTGGCGGACCAACATGGAATCACGCGACGGGATTCGGACGAGTATGCGCTGCGTAGCCAGCGAGCGGCTGAAGCGGCTTTCCAGGCAGGATTTTTCCAGGAGGAAATTGTTCCGGTGGAAGTGAAGCAGGGGAAGAAGACAATTTTGGTGAGTGAAGATGACCATCGGCGGCCGGAAACGACGATGGAGACATTGCAAAAACTTCCTCCGTCATTTAAGAAGGATGGAATGGTGACGGCAGGAAATGCCAGCGGAATTGTGGATGGAGCTGCGGCAGTTGTCGTGACCCAGGAAAAAACTGCCAAGCAACGTGGATGGAAACCGGTTGGACGAATTGTTTCCTGGGCGGTGGCGGGAGTGGATCCCACCACGATGGGAATCGGGCCGGTACCGTCGACACGTAAGGCGTTGGAGCTTGCCGGATTGAAATTGGAGCAGATGGATCGGGTGGAAGTGAACGAAGCGTTCGCTTCGCAGTATTTGGCAGTAGAGAAAGAATTGGGACTCGAGCGCGACAAGACCAACGTCCATGGCGGCGCGATTGCGCTAGGACATCCGCTTGGCGCTTCTGGTACACGACTCGTGATTACCGTGCTCAATGAACTTCGGCGCAAGAATCTACGCTACGGACTGGCCACTGCGTGTATCGGCGGCGGCCAGGGAATCGCTATGATCGTCGAAGCGATGCAATGAAACCACGGTTCCTGATTCCCAACGCGTAGTCAGAACGGTGTGGCAGTTTTCACGATTCGGCAAGCGAAGCCTTTCGCATGGCTCCGGTTCAGACAGGTGTTGCTGGTCTTTGATACACTCTTTCCGGTGGTATTTCCTGCCAATAACAGATGAATCCAGGGATTTGAGGAACGAGCATGGCCATTCAAAAAGTTGGCGTCGTGGGGTGTGGATTGATGGGGGCGGGCATTGCGCAGATCAGCGCGCAGGCCGGATTCGCGACCGTGGTGCGCGAAGTCACTGCGGAATTGCTGGAAAAAGGCTTGAGAGGGATCGACAAAAATCTGGGCAGACTGGTTGAAAAGGGCACGATCACCGAGGCGGCGAAAAACGAAATTCGGGGCCGGTTGCATGGCACGACTTCGCTCGAGGATTTGAAGGACTGCGAGGTGGTGGTCGAGGCGATTATTGAGAAACTTCCGGCAAAACGGGCACTTTTCGCGGAGCTTGACGCGATCTGCCCAGCGAACACCATGTTCGCCAGCAACACATCATCATTAACGATCACAGAGATAGCCGCATCGACCAATCGGCCGCAACGATTTGTGGGATTGCATTTTTTTAATCCCGTGCCAGTAATGAAATTGGTGGAAGTGGTGCGGACCATTGCGACAGATGAGGCCGTTTACGAGGAGATGGTTGCGTTCGGCGCCAAGCTTGGCAAAACACCTGTGCGCGCCAATGATAGCGGTGGATTCATTGTGAATCGCCTGCTTGTGCCGTACCTTCTGGATGCGATTCGTGCGCTCGAAGAGGGCGCTGGTTCGGTGGTGGATATTGATAATTCCATGAAACTGGGCTGCGGCTACCCCATGGGACCGTTCACGTTACTCGATTTTGTGGGGTTGGATACGACCTATTACATTTCGCAAATTATGTTCGATGAGTTTAAAGAAAAGCGTTTTGCCTCGCCTCCCCTGCTGAAACGAATGGTTTTGGCTGGCTGGCACGGCAAGAAGACCGGTCGCGGCTTTTATGATTATTCCGATCCGGCAAATCCCAAGCCGATGGAACGCTGAGGAAAATCATGTCCTACGAAAATTTGCTCTACGTGAAAAAAGACGGAATTGCTTACATCACATTCAACCGCCCAAAAGTGTTGAATGCGCTGAACCGCAAGACCATTGAAGAGCTGCAAGCGATTCTGCTGGACGCGCGCGATGACCGGTCGGTGCGGGTGTTGATCTTTACCGGTGCAGGTGAGAAAGCTTTCGTAGCCGGAGCCGATATCAACGAACTGGCGCGGCAAACGCCGGTGAGCGGCAAAGAATTCTCATTGTATGGGCAAAGCGTGTTCCATCTGCTCGAAACTATGGGCAAGCCGTCGATTTGCGCCATCAATGGATTCGCGCTGGGAGGAGGATGCGAGTTCGCGCTCTCCTGTTCCGTTCGATTGGCGAGCAAAAACGCGAAGCTCGGACAGCCAGAAGTAAAACTTGGAATTCTGCCGGGATATGGCGGATCGCAGCGGCTGGCGCGTCTTTGCGGCAAAGGCGTAGCGCATGAATTGTGCCTAACGGGAGAGATGATCACGGCCGAGGAAGCGCAACGGATTGGCCTGGTGAATCATGTATATGAAGCGGCCGAGCTTCTACCCGCGGCGGAAACGATGGCCAAAAAGATCATCGAGAAGGCTCCACTGGCCGTGAAATACTGCATGGAAGCGATCGAGCGTGGCGCGGAAATGCCGCAGGAAGAAGCCTTGTTTCTGGAAGCCACACTTTTCGGAGTGTGCTGCGCCACGGAAGATATGAGTGAAGGAACGAAGGCATTTTTGGAGAAGCGCCCGGCGAATTTTCAGGGCAAGTAAAATGGCGACAGGGCAAAAAATTCAGACGACGATCCAAGGGGGTTTGAACGGAGCGGGATTGCGCTTTGGGATTGCCGTCAGCCGATTCAATAGTTTTATCACCGACCGGTTGCTCGCAGGCGCTCTCGAGGCACTTGGGCGAGCGAACGTAGCTGATAGGAATGTGAATGTAGTGCACGTTCCGGGAGCGTTTGAGCTTCCCATCACTACAAAAAAAATGGCGCTTACTGGCCGCTACGACGCCATCATTGCGATTGGCTGCGTGATCCGTGGGGCGACAACACATTATGAGTATGTTTGTTCAGAGACTTCGCGGGGTTTGCAGTTGGCACAAATGGACACGGGGGTACCGATTCTTTTCTGCGTGCTCACGTGCGAAACGCTTGAGCAGGCCATCGATCGAGCAGGGATGAAGGGCGGCAACAAGGGATTTGAAGCGGGTCTCGGAGCGGTGGAGATGGCCGGATTGTCGAAAAAGTTATGGCAAGAAGCGGTGAAACCGGGCGCCAGGAACAAAAGGCGGCAAAAATAAATTGTCATTACGATCGAAATCTCGCGAGTTTGCTATGCAGATGCTGTTTCAGTGGGATATGACCGAACAGGATGCACACAAGCTTGAAATAAAGTTTTGGAAGGGCGCCAAGGCGGCGGACCAGACCAGGACGTTTGCGAATCAGTTGTTCGAAGGCGCTTCGCATGATTCCGCCGCGCTCGATGAGCTGATCAGCAAACACGCGGACAATTGGAGGCTGGAAAGACTGGCGGCGATTGACCGGGCTATCCTGCGACTGGCGATTCACGAGATGCGCGCAACGGATACACCGGCGAAGGTCGTCATCAACGAGGCCGTCGATCTCGCCAAAAAATATTCTTCCGATGAGGCCGGTGGCTTCGTCAATGGCATTCTCGATGCCTATCGCAAGACCATGGTAGCGAAATAATTTTATCTTTTATCGGCTTTCGCTGGGCACCGGGGGAAGTTCTAGAAGCGAATTACACCTTCAAATACCTTTACAGCCGCGCCGCTTACTCTGGGAGTGAGTTTCTTCCCGGATTGCGAGACTTCGACTTCGATTTGACTCGGCCTTCCCATCTCGACGCCTTGCGAAATGTTCAGGGTGTGGCCGGCGTTGAGCTTGCCGTGCTTCACAAGATAAGCGCCAAGTGACCCGGCGGCTGACCCGGTGGCCGCATCTTCGTAAAGTTCCCACGGCATCATGCCGCGTGCGAAGGCGCTGTTCCCATTACCCAAAGCAAAACAATACGCTAGCGCGCCTTGCTTACCGAACAGCCGCGCCAGTTCCACCATGTTCATTTGAATTTTAGACAGAGCAGCCCTACTACGCAGAGGCACCATCAGGTTGAATATTCCCGTAGAAACAAATTCCGGCTCAAGTCCTGGCACAAAATCTCTTACTTTGAGGCCCAAGGCGGCAGCCAACCTTTGTTTTTTAATCTTTGCGGGCTTAAATGCTGCTTCCTTTTGCGTCATGGTTACACGCTGTGGGCGCCCATCCTTGAAGCGAATCTCCACCGGCAAAATGCCAGCGCCGGTTTGCTGCATGATGTGTACGCCACCTTCTTGCGCAGGAACAACGCCAAGTTCAGCCAGAAGAAACCACGTGCCGATGACGGGATGCCCTGCCAGCTTCAACTCTTCTTTCGTGGTGAAAATGCGCAACCGGGCGAGCGCGCGATCATCGCTCGGTTTCTGAACGAACACCGTCTCAGAAAGGTTCATTTCGCGAGCGATGGCCATCATTTGATCGTTGGAGAGACCGTCACCATCGGTAATGACAGCGAGCGGATTGCCCTGAAATCGCGTCGTGGTGAAAACATCCAGAGTGTGGAAGCGATGATTCATGTGGGTGTCAAGCAGAGGACGAATGGCCAAGCAGAATTACAGCCGCTCGAGTTTGCTGACCGTCCTTTCATTGATGAGATTACCGGTGTTGAGAATAGACCTCGGTTCGATCAAAACAATGTGTACTTCTTCGTCGGCAGTAGGCAGGTGCTCGACGCCGCGTGGCACGATGACAAATTCACCCTCGTGAACGATGGATTCGTGATCGCGAAACTTCATGCGCAGTGTTCCTTTTACGACCAGGAACAATTCATCTTCGTTTTCGTGATGATGCCAGATGAATTCGCCTTTCATCTTTACGGCTTTCACGGTGCAATCATTGACCTCACCGATTATCCGGGGATTGCAGTAGTCGCTGAACTTGGCAAACTTCTCTTGCAAGTTGATCGTGTACATGGCCACCTATTACAAATCATGGACGATTTCTGTTACAGCTTGAAGAACTCGTTTCGTACTAGCTGGAGTATCGGTTTCGGAATAAACGCGGAGCAGATTTTCCGTGCCGGACGCGCGAACCATGAGCCAGCCAATTTCTCCAAGATAAATCTTGATACCGTCCAGGTCTTCCCTGCGAGTAACGGACCAATCGAGAAGTCGTGCGAATCGTTTGCTAGAGAAGTGATCGATGGCTTTCTCTTTTTGCCCAGGCCTCACGTCCAGATCGACCCGCCCATAATGAAATTGACCGAACTCCGCGTACAGAGTTTGTAACAATTCGCCGAGCGATTTGCCATGCCAGGCCATCAATTCGGCCAGGAACAGGGCGGATACTGTGGCATCCCGTTCCGGAAGGTACAGGCTGGTGCCGATGCCGCCGCTTTCTTCGCCACCGATCAGAATATTTTGTTCCAGCATCAGTTCGCAAATGTATTTAAAGCCGATGGGCACTTCGTGAAGTTTGCGGCCGAACTTTGCGGCGATTTTGTCGATAAGCTTAGTGACCGAAAAGGTTTTGGCAATATCACCCGGCAATTTGCGCGTGCCGATAAGGTGCCACGCCATCAACGCAAAAATCTGGTGGGGGTTAATGAAACTGCCATCGCGGTCGATTGCGCCAATGCGATCGCCGTCGCCATCGGCGGCCAAGCCCGCGTCGAATTTGCCCGCTCGAACCGCTTGTCGAAGAGCGTCGATGTGGGGCTCGATGGGCTCCGGATGAATACCTCCGAAACGTGGATCTCGCATGCCGCGAATTTCTTCGGACCTTACCCCATTCCGCGTGAAAAGTTCGTGCAGCAGACCGGAAGCGGAACCATACATGGGATCGACGACAAACCGGAATTTGGCTTCCCGCAACCGTTGCCAGTCGATAAGTTTTTCCACGGTGTCCAGGTACGGAGCGCGCGGCTCAAGCGCGCCAAGCAGATTCTTTTGCGGCGGCAGCGAGGGAACTTCGGAGGCGAGAACGTTTTTCAATTCGACTTCAATCTGCGCAACAATGGACGGCAAAGCACTGCTACCGTAGCTCGCTTTATACTTAATTCCATTCCAGGGATAAGGGTTGTGGCTTGCCGTGATCATCAAACCCCCAGCAGCCTGGCGTTGCCGCACAAGGAGTGAGATTGCCGGCGTAGGACAAGGTTTGTCTGTGACCCAGACCGGGGTTCCCGTGGAACTGATTACCTCCGCAACGGCTACGGCGACGCGATCGGCCGCGAAACGGTGATCGTAGCCGATCAGCACTCCTCTCTGAGCGTCTTCGCAGCGCACTACATAGCGCGCAACCGCGTGTGCGACGATGCGCGCGTTTGCCAAAGTGAAATCGTCGGCAATAATGCCGCGCCAGCCGTCAGTCCCAAACTTGATCCTGCTCATCGTTAGAAAGTATACGCGAAGGAGCGCAACCGCTGAACAGGCTCATCGAGAAACGAGGATGCTGAGTATTTATAGCAATTTCTTATTTTTTTGTTCTTCAAGTGCTTTTACCACTTTGCCGACGTCCTGGGCGCGATTGCGTGGGCAGATCAGCAACGCGTCTGCCGTATCCACGACGATAAGGTCGCGGACGCCGATAGCCGCAATGAATTTCTTCGGACTGTAAAGAAGATTGCCTTCGGCGTCCAGTGCAAGGCCCGGGCCAGCGAAACTATTGGCACCCGGCTCTCTTGCGAGCAGTTCGTAAACGGCGGCCCAGGAACCGATGTCGCTCCAGCCGATCTCCGCTGGAACAACGAAGACGCGCGGCTCCCCAGTTTCGCGCGTGGCCGGTTCGAGAATGGCGTAGTCGACAGAAATATTTTCGAGCTTGGCATAGTGCTTCTTCAGCGCAGCGTTGTAACCGGGCTTACCAATTTTTTTGGCCAGGATTTCCATCGCTTCGTAGGTCTTGGGCAGATAATTCCGTAAAGCGTTCAGAAACGTAGAGGCGCGCCAAAAAAACATGCCCGCATTCCAGTGATAGTTACCTGAATCCACATATTCCCTGGCAGCACGCAGTTCCGGTTTTTCCGTGAAGCGGCGCACAGCGTAAACCGAAGCCGCCGCGCCGGTGAGCTTCTCCTCGATTCTTTCGATGTAACCGAAGCCGGTGTCCGGCCGGCTCGGAGGAATGCCGAGGACCGCCATGCGACCAGGTTCGCGCGCGACGTCTAAGGCCATACGCATCATTTTTCGAAAGGCTTCCGGTTGGGAAATAAAATGATCCGCCGGCAGAATCGCCATCAGCGCATCGCCCCTGGCTGCGTGGCGAACGTGAATGGCGGCAAGTGCGATGGCCGCGGCAGTGTTGCGGCCCACAGGCTCGCTGAGAACATGCTTTCGCGCGGCAGCGGGGAGTTGTCTGCCTAAAGCGACGGTTTGTTCGGCGTTGGTGACGGTCCAAACGTGGTCAAGGGGAATCAGGGGTCGAAGACGTTCCACGGTTTGCTCGAGCATCGTGGTGTCGCCGACGATGTTGAGCAATTGCTTTGGAGCCCGCGTGCGGCTGCGGGGCCAAAAACGCGTGCCGCGCCCTCCAGCGAGTATTACAGCGTGAGTCGTAAATTTTTCTTGTGCCATTCGTTTAGCCTAGTAGGACTCGAGATAGCGATGGTTCGTCGAAACCCATATTGCGTAATTGCTGTCGAAGGGAAGCGAGATCGGGAACAAAAACTCGAAGCAAACTCGTTTGCACGGCTGGTTGAAGCATGGTTATCGGGAGGCAGGCGGGAAGGAACCAGGTTTGGCCCAGACGATAGTCGAATTCCGATTCCAAATCATAGAACTTTCCGGCACCCTCCAAAATAATGATCAGTTGAAAATGGTTAGGGTCGCTTTCGATGAGCGTTGTTTTGAAGCAATCCCATCGTTCGGTGGCAAAGAATCGGCACGCCGCCAGCATATATTTTTTAGCGTCGGGAGAATGCAATGCCATCGGCTGAATTTTGCCGGCGGAAATGCCCCCGAACTTTGTAACGTCGAGAGCCTTGTCGATGTGGAGTTGACGAGGCTTCCCGGAAGCATCGACCCGGCCGAAATCGTATACGCGATAGGTGAGATCCGAATATTCCTGAACTTCGCAAACGACCATGCCTGGGCCCAGGGCATGTTGGGTCCCAGGCTTCACGAAATAGGTTTCACCCTTCTGAACGGGAACATGTTCCAGGAGATCTTCGACAGTGTGATTGTTTAACGCCTTCAAGAAATCCTCTTTGGTTACCTCTGGCCTTAAATCGAAGAGCAACTCCGCGCCTGGTTTGGCGCAAACGATATGCCACATTTCGGTCTTGCCACAGCCCCCTGCGGCCTTTTCATTTTTTGCAGCGTACGCGTCGTCGGGATGCACTTGAATAGAAAGCTTGTCGTTCGGGAAAAGGAATTTTACAAGGACCGGGAACTCAGAATAGGAACTCAGGTGGGAACCGCGCCACTCCGGTGGCATGCCGTGCCAGCTTTCTCCCAAAGAACCTCCCCTGAAAGGCCCGTTGGCAATTCGGCAATCCCTTCCGGTCAGCCAAGCCTCGCCGAGCGGCTCTTGCAAATTTGTTTGCTCGGGGAAAAAGGGCGCAAGAGAGCGTGCGCCCCAGAGGCGGGGACTGAAGATTGGCTCAATTCGCGATAGCACGGGCTCCGGCACGGTCAAGAAGCGGCTTCGGCGCGCGAAAAGAATTTGTCCAAACGGCCAAGACCTTCCTCGATGCGTTCTATGGACGCGGCATACGATAAACGCAAGAAACCAGGGGCGCCAAACGCTTCCCCCGGCACCAGCGCGACGTGGGCTTTATCGAGGAGAAGTTTCGCCAATTCCGTACAGGTTTTGGCGTGGAAACTCTTTCCCTCGCCGAGATGAGCGGAGACATTTGGGAAGGCGTAGAACGCGCCGGCGGGCCATTCGCAGGTAACACCAGGAATCGCGCGCAAGCCTTCGACAATGCGTTTACGACGTCTGGTGTATTCCGCGAGCATTGGCGGCACGGTGTCCATGGTGCCAACCATGGCTTCTAGCGCAGCGTACTGCGCGATCGAGGTGGGGTTCGACGTGGACTGGCTCTGAATTTTGATGATGGCTTGCACGAGCAGTTCGGGGGCCAGCGTGTAACCCACGCGCCAGCCGGTCATCGCAAATGTTTTCGACACCGAGCCGATGATGATGACGTTCTCCTTGGAATCTCTTTGGCTGGCGATGGAAAACGGCTTGTGCGGCTCATAGACAAAGTGGGAATAGCACTCATCGCCCATCAGCCAAATACCGTGCTTCCTAGAGAGCGCGAGAATCCGCGCGAACTCGTCGCCATCCACAACGCCGCCGGTGGGATTGCTCGGTGAATTGATGATCACCATTTTCGTTTTTGGGGTAATGGCCTTCGCGATCTCAGAAGCCCTCGCGCTGAAGCCATCCTCTGGCCGTGTTTTGACGATGACGGGAGTTCCGCCAGCATACCGAATAATGTCCGGAAAACTGACCCAGTAGGGTGCGGGTAAGATCACTTCGTCACCGGCCTGAATCAGCACGCTGATCGTGTTGAAGATGGCGTGCTTGCCGCCGACGCTCACGACGCATTCCTTTGCCGTGTACGCGGAACCCAATTCGCGTTTGTGCCAAGCTGCGATCGCTTCGCGCAGGGGCAGTATGCCGCCGGTCGGTGTATATTTCGTGCGATTTTCCTCGATGGCCCTAATTGCTGCTTTCTTGATGTGGTCCGGTGTCGGAAAATCCGGTTCGCCTGGGCCGAAATCAGCAATATCGACGCCTTGGGCTTTTAACTGCTCCGCCGCATTGATCACCACGGAGGTGGGAGAAGTTTGGATTCGATTGATACGATTGGACAGGTGCACGGGCTCTCCTAAGATCGCTGTGGCATCTATAACAGAATAGTTTTCAGGAAATCGGGCGGAATTACAATGCTGAAAAAGTGTTGGGACCTATTTTAGGAGAGTTTTTTGCGCAAACGCAGCTCAACAACTTGCGGAACAAGCCCGGTTAGCGGACCATTCCACTGCGCGATCTCCCGGACTAATTTGGCGCTCAAGTAGCTGTAGGCTTCACTGGGCAGCATGAAAACAGTTTCCAGGCGCGGTTCCAGTTTGCGGTTCATCAAAGCCATTTGCAGCTCAAACTCATAATCGGAGATGGCGCGGATTCCTCGGAGGATGACGGCAGCTCCCCGTTTGCGTGCGTAATCGACCAGCAAGCCTTCAAACACGTCGATCTCGACCGAATCCCACTGTTCGGTGACTTCCTTGAGCATTTCTACGCGCTCGGCAACAGTAAACAGCGGCTGCTTCTCGACATTCTTAAGAACCGCGACGATCAGCTTATCGAACATTTTTTCGCCGCGTTCAATAAGGTCCAGATGCCCGTTGGTTACCGGGTCAAACGAGCCGGGATAAATGGCAATGGAAGTTTTCATCGGTTGGATCGGTCCGCGGAAGAGTGTAACCCAAGCAGCGGAAAAGTGAGAGAGACTTCTCCCGGGGTGCGCGACGGCAATCCGCCATCCGGAGGTTCTCCGCGCAAAAGGCGAAAGATCCCTTCTGCCCCTTCGTGTCAGGTAGGGTGTGAAGTCATTTGCAAAGCGGGGAAAGCGCGATAAAGTGGCTATTCAATCGATTCAGGAGCCATCGGATGAAATTGAGCTTTGGGAACAAAATTTATCCTGGCCAGATGATTCTCTGCCTGGCGATCGGAACGTCATCGATGCACGCGCAAATGCCAAAGAATGTGAGCCTCATTCCGCTTCCTGCAAAGATCGAAGCCCATAGCGGAGCTCTCAAAATCGATGCGACGTTTGGGATTGGTTTTGCTGGATATCGCGAAGCCCGGCTGGATCGTGCTGCCGAACGGTTCCTTGTCCAATTGAGCCACGAGACTGGCCTGGTTTTCGTGAATCGAGAAGCCGTGGAGCCGTCGCTAGCCACGCTCGTGGTTACTGCCGATCATCAGAGCAAGGCGGTTCAAGAACTGGGCGAAGAGGAATCCTACAGGCTCGAGGTAACGCCCAAGGGGGCAAGACTGCATGCGGCAAACCCGCTGGGCGTGTTGCGTGGACTGCAGACATTTTTGCAGCTGGTTGCCATCAACGCCGATGGATTTACAGCCCCTGCGGTCAGCATTGAAGATCAGCCGCGTTTTGCCTGGCGCGGACTGATGATCGATTCCGGGCGTCACTTCATTCCGCTCGATGTGATTCGCCGAAATCTGGACGGAATGGAAGCTGTGAAAATGAACGTGTTTCACTGGCACATTTCCGAAGATCAGGGTTTCCGTGTGGAAAGCCACAAATATCCGAAACTGCAGGAGATGGGCTCCGACGGTTGGTACTACACACAGCCCGAGATTCGCGAGGTGATCGCCTACGCGCGTGACCGCGGGATTCGCGTGGTTCCGGAGTTTGATATGCCGGGGCACAGCACCGCATGGTTTGTCGCGCATCCGGAGATCGCCAGCGGCTCCGGCCCTTATCAGATTGAGCGCAAGTGGGGCGTGTTTGATCCCGCAATGAATCCCACAGATGAGAAGACGTACAAGTTTTTGAATGAGCTGATCGGCGAGATGAGCAAGCTTTTCCCCGACCAGTTTTTTCATATCGGTGGAGACGAAGTGAATGGCAAGGAATGGGACGGCAATCCGAAGATCCAGGCCTTCATGAAATCGCACAACCTGAGCAATAACGAAGCCTTGCAAGCGTATTTCAGCAGCCGCGTGCAGGACTTGGTCGTGAAGCACGGTAAAACCCCAGTGGGCTGGGATGAAATCCTCGTTCCGGGCGTCCCGAAGTCGATCGTGATTCAGTCCTGGCGCGGAGCGGATTCGCTTGCCGCCGCGGCCAGGCAGGGGTATCGCGGCATTTTGTCCAATGGCTATTATCTCGACCTAGGGTGGAGTGCCGCGCGGCACTACGAGGTGGATCCGATGGGAGGTGCGGCGGCTTCACTCGCTCCCGCGGAACAACGGAATATCCTCGGTGGCGAATCTTGCATGTGGTCAGAATATGTAAACGCGGAAAACATCGATTCTCGCATCTGGCCGCGCAATGCGGCGATTGCGGAACGATTCTGGTCTCCCGCGGATACACGCGATCCCGCTTCGATGTATGCGCGCATGGAAGTGGAGGGCCAGCGGCTGGAATGGCTCGGTCTTACGCATCGTATCTTTCAACGCAAGATGTTGCAGCGCATCGCAGGACCGGCTTCGGCGGACGAATTTGCCGCGCTCACACTCTTGGCCCAAACGATGGAACCGGTGAAGGAGTATACGCGTGAAGAAAATGCCGCCGTTGCCCCAACAAGTCAAACATCGCTGAACCGGCTGGTGGACGCTGTGCAACTGGAAAGCCAGCTATCGCGAGGATTTTCTGTGGAAGTCGATGAATTCCTGGCATCCTCCTGCAAGAATTCAGCACAAGCCGCAATCTTGCGCAAGCAATTGACTGCATGGGCCGCCAACGATGTGCAAATGCAACCACTCACCGAACGATCCGCGCTTGTGAAAGAAGCAGCGCCAGCCTCTCTCTCCTTGTCGCAAGCTGCGCGGCTTGGACTGGATGCTCTGGACCGAATCACCGAAGGGGGAGTGGCAGGCGAAGACCAGCAAAAACAGCAATCAGCCGTCTTAGCCTCTGCCGAGTTGCAAGCTCACAAATCGCAACTGACGATACCCTTTGCGCCCGCAATTCAAAAGTTGATCGAAGCGATCCGATCGGGTGGCTCGTGCGCTTCAGCGAAATAACTCGTTTGTTCGATAGAACGCTACTTTGGGGTCTCGTGGTTGTGGCAGGTGCCTTCGCCGGAATCGGTGAAGCTCATGCCCGGTTGCGGAATGAATTCCCAGCGATACGCTTTTGCAGTGAGGGTCAATTTTAGAACTCCGAAGGTGTCGGAATTGCGTACTTCACTGTTTTCTGTCGCGAACCCCAGCGGGGTGTGGCTCCTTCCCCCCGTGCCGACGACAATCTCCCTGATGCCGTTTTTCTCGTCGCGTTTCCCTTCCGGTGTCTGTGGCGCAAATCGTTCGTAGGAGTGTTCGTGGCCAGCAAGAACCAGATCGGCATGCGCCTCATAAAGATCCTGCCAAAACGCCCGTAACTCTGGATGAATCGCATGGGAAGCCAGAATGCCGCTGCTAAAGAGCGAGTGATGGCCGTAGGCAATGATGCAAGACTCAGCATGCATTGCCAGATCTCGCCTGAGCCAAACTTCCTCGGGCGAGTCCTTCGCGCAGCCACCAAGCACTTTCGCGGCACAGTTCGTGTTCAACACCACAATATGCCAGCCTCCCAAATCGTAACTGTAATATCCCTTTGCAGGATCACCAGCGCGCTTGCCCCAATACTGAAAATAGCCTGGGGCACTGGTACCGTTGTATTCGTGGTTGCCGGGGGCGGGCATGGTGCGATCCTTGAACCTGCCCCAGGTGGGCCGGTAGCAGTCTCGAAATTCCTCAAATGTTCCCTTGTCGTAGGCGAGATCGCCTGCTGCAAAGACGGTTCCCGGGATTTGTTCGATGAGTTTCGCGGTCGCTTCGGCGCCCAGGAGATTTCCGCACCAGGCGATGTCCCCTGCTCCGACCAGCGTGAATTCTTCCCCACGACTGTTCACGCTGGCCTTTGGCGGGCTCTTCGGTTTCGCGCCAGACTCCTGCCTAAAAGTTGCTCCAGCTGACACGAGGGCCAACGCCAGAGGCAGAAGCAGTTTTTGAGTGGTGCTCGAATTCCAGCCCATCCCGATCCCCGAACGGCAAAGGTTTTTTCACGGCATGGCTTTCTAGAATAACATTCTGGATTGCCGGAAGGGTGGTCTTGGCCAACCCGTCCGAGTCACCAGGCCACCTCACGACAGTACCATTCAGCTCGGAAATGGTTAAATAAGACCATATTAGTCGTAATGTAAGTTATAGCAAAAGAATCATTTGTTCCCAAAACGATTTCAAATACACTTGACTTTCTCTTATTTGAAAGAGTATATTCAATTGGCGACTATTGGGGTCGCATATGCATTTTGGAGCTAGAGCGCCGGACGCCGACCGATATGTTCAAACTTTCCAAGAAAGCGGATTACGGTTTGATCGCCATGAAGCACCTGGCCAACCATCGCGAGCAGCATGCCTGCAGCGCCAACGAGATTTCCGAGGAATATGGCATCTCGGCAACGCTAATGGCTAAGGTCCTCCAGAAACTGGCCAAGCATAGTCTAGTGGCAGCCAAGCATGGGGCAACCGGTGGGTATCAGTTGACCAAGGACCCGGCCCGAATCAGCGCCCTTGAAGTAATTACCGCAATCGATGGCCCGGTATTGATCACTTCTTGTGTGACCAGTCATGGCGCTTGTGACGCAACCGATCGCTGCAGTGTGAAGGAGCCTTTACGGCGCGTGAACGAAAGCATTATGGAAGTTTTGCAAACGGTGACCGTTGCGCAGTTGAGTGAAGACACCCAGCAGGAACCGCGAGCATTCGTGGAATTGAAAGGCATCGATCATCTGGCGCTTTCGCGCTAGGCGAGTCTGATAGGAGAACAGGAACATGGCCGTTAAACTGCCGATTTACATGGATAATCACGCTACTACGCCGGTAGATCCCCGCGTGCTCGAAGCGATGCTTCCCTATTTCACGGAAAAGTTTGGCAATGCCGCAAGCCGCAACCACTCGTTTGGTTGGGCCGGGGAAGAGGCGGTAGAGGCCGCCCGGCAACAGATTGCCTCTCTGATTCATGCCACGCCGAAGGAGATCATTTTTACCAGCGGCGCTACGGAATCCGACAACCTGATGATCAAGGGTGTCGCGGAAATGTACCGCGAAAAGGGCAATCATATCATCACCCAAGCCATTGAGCATAAAGCTGTGTTGGATACCTGCAAGCGGCTCGAAAAACAAGGCTATGAAGTGACCTATCTGCCAGTCCAGAAAGATGGGCGCGTAGATCCTGAGGATGTTCGCAGGGCCATCAAGCCAACCACGATTCTGATCACAATCATGTATGCCAACAATGAGATTGGCATCATCAATCCCATCGCGGAAATCGGCAAGATTGCCAAGGAACATGGCATTATCTTCGCGACCGATGGCGTGCAAGCGGTTGGCAAGATTCCGGTCGACGTGCAGCGGGACAACATCGACTTGATGGCCATCACCGGGCACAAGATTTACGGTCCAAAGGGAGTCGGCGCGCTGTATGTTCGCCGCCGCAACCCCCGCGTTCAGCTTTCTGCGATTCTCGATGGCGGCGGCCATGAACGGGGCATGCGTTCCGGCACTCTAAACGTGCCTGGCATTGTGGGCTTGGGAAAGGCCTGCGAGATTGCACAGCAGGAAATGGCGGAAGAAGCCAAGCGCCTGAGCGCCCTGCGTGACCGTCTAAAGACTAGGCTGGAAGCCAAGCTCGATGAGATCTTCATCAACGGGTCCATGGAGCATCGTTTACCGCATAACCTGAACATGAGCTTTGCTTATGTGGAAGGTGAGTCGCTATTGATGGGAATTAATGATATTGCTGTATCGAGCGGTTCGGCCTGTACCTCGGCAACCCTTGAACCCAGTTATGTACTCAAAGCCTTAGGCGTTGGTGAGGATCTGGCTCATACCTCCATTCGCTTCGGCCTGGGAAGGTTTACCACCGAGGAAGAAGTGGATTACGTGGTCGACAAGATGGTGCAGGTTGTAACCAAGCTTCGTGAACTTTCGCCACTGTACGAAATGGCTAAAGAGGGAATAGACATTTCGAAGGTCAAGTGGCAAACCGCCTAATTTAGAGACTGAGGAAGGACTAAGTACATGGCTAGCGCTATTGCAAGTGAAGGAACATTAAGGATTCACCGGTCAATTGCCGGGACGGCGGCTCCGTTTCGTGTTACGTTTCAACCCTATCACGACAACGATGAACCGGCTCCCGCAGCAGAAAAGGCTTTCTACCATCTCCAGGATGTGCGGGAATTTCTGCATGTTTTGGGATTGGGTGCGGAATACATTCGTGAAGCATTACGCGAATTGACTGCGGGTCGTTCGGCATTTTTGACCAACGTCGGGTTGACGGAAAAGGCCATCAAGAGCGCCGGTTTTGGTGCGCTTTTGGCAGCCGCCCGTGGATAAAATTATTCGTTCAGCAGAAGTTTGAAAATCGGTAAGGAGCAATATTTTCATGGCATATAGCGAAAAAGTAGTCGATCACTATAACAACCCCCGCAACGTCGGGAGCCTCGCGAAGGAAGATCCCAATGTGGGGACCGGCCTGGTCGGTGCACCGGAATGCGGCGACGTCATGAAGTTGCAGATGAAGATCAATCCGGAAACGAATGTCATTGAAGAAGCAAAGTTCAAGACCTTCGGCTGCGGATCGGCAATTGCCAGCTCTTCGCTTGCAACCGAATGGGTCAAGGGCAAGACCGTGGAGGAGGCGCTCGCGATCAAGAATACGGATATCGTCCGTGAGCTCGCGCTGCCTCCTGTCAAGATTCATTGCTCTGTGCTCGCCGAAGACGCTATTAAAGCGGCTATTGGGGATTGGAAAAAGAAGCACGGTATTGAAGTTCCCGCGCATGAAAAATCATCGCACTAAGTGCATGAGTTGCGCGGCGTTAGTGGCGTCTTCCGGCGGTAGACTGAGCCCGTCGGAGGATGCTGTCCAGTTTTAGATTGAAGTTAGCAGGTTCTGATCATGGCCACAGAAACAACAACGCAAACGGGTCCCGCGGCACCGGTAGTCCACATCAGCCAAAAAGCGGCGGAGAAGATTCTCGCGCTGCTGGCCAAGGAAGGTGTGTCGCCCGAAGTTGGCGGTTTGCGTGTTGGCGTACAAGGTGGCGGTTGTTCCGGTCTTTCCTACGCCATGCGTTTGGATACCCGAGCCAGGGACCGCGACAAAGTGTTTGAGGAGTTCGGTGCGCGCATTTTTGTGGACCCGAAAAGCCTGCTGTACTTGAACGGCACGATTCTGGAGTATGAAGATACGCTCATGCGCCAGGGGTTCGTGTTTCAGAACCCGAATGCCGCGCGGAGCTGTGGCTGCGGAAGCAGTTTTACGGCGTAGCAGTAGCACAGGCTCTAGCCTGTGTGCGGCAACGACCGACCCAGGTTACGCACGCAGTGGTTGGCTACCGCAATCGCCAGCCACTTTTTTTATGCTTTGAGGCCAGTCAGGAAAAATAAATGGCGAGTCCCTTCCCCATCCCGAACGCGCCGCTTGTCTGCTGGAGTTGTCACGAGCGGACCCTCGGCACGCATTTCTGCTCTAGCTGCGGCAAGATGCTGCAACTGCCGCAACAGAGCGATTACTTCGCCATGTTTGAGATGCCCCGCAAGCTCTGGCTGGAGATGGGCGGACTCGAGCAGAAATTCCTGCAACTGAGCTGGAGGCTTCATCCCGACAATTTTGTCAATGCTACAACGGAAGAGCGCGAGATCTCGCTGAAACGTAGTTCGGAATTGAATGATGCGTACCGCACGCTGCGTGATCCCATTGCACGCGTGGAGTATTTGCTTTCGATCGAGGGTATGCGCAAAGAAGGGACCACGAAGCAGCAAGCCCCCGCGAATCTTCTGGAAGAAGTATTTGAGTTGAATGAATCGCTCGATGAATTGCGTGAAGCCAGAGAATCGGGCGGTGATACTGGCGCTTTAAAACTTCGTTTGGAAGCGGCTGAGAAGAATTTCCAGGCGAAATTGAATGTCATAGACGGGCAACTGCGTGACAGTGCCCGCGAGTGGGACCAGGCCTTGGAAGTGAATGGCGACGAAGCCAGCCGCCAGAAGATTATGGCTCAGTTAAATGAGCTGTTGAACCGCCGCTCCTACATCCGGAATTTGGTTGTAAACGTTCAAAAGGAACTGTCGTAGCGCCATGACTAGAATTGTTGGCATCGATCTTGGCACAACCAACAGCCTAGTCGCTTTTGTCGACCCGCAGACTGGCAAGCCAAACTGTATTCCAGGACCAACCGGCAGCACGCTCTGTCCCTCGGTAGTGAGCCTTGATTCTGACGGAAGCATTATTGTTGGTGCGCCTGCACAGCGGCGTTTACTGACGCAACCCGAGCGAACAATCTATTCCGTGAAGCGTTTGATGGGCCGCGGTCCTGACGATGTGCAGAGCGAATTGAAGCTTTTCCCCTTCCGTATCGATCCCGCGAGCAAGAATGTGATTCGCGTGCAACTGGGCGATAAGGTGTTTACCCCGCCCGAGATCTCATCGTTCATTCTTCGCGAGCTGAAGAATTGGGCGGAAGCTTATTTCGGCGAATCGGTGGACCGGGCGGTAATCACGGTGCCAGCGTATTTTAATGATGCGCAGCGGCAAGCGACCAAGGACGCCGGGAAATTGGCAGGCCTCGAAGTACTGCGCCTGGTAAACGAGCCCACTGCCGCGGCGCTCGCCTACGGGCTGGATGAAAAGCAACGTGGCAAAGTGGCCGTCTACGATTTGGGCGGGGGCACGTTCGATATCTCCGTGCTGAAGCTGATTTCGACAGCCGAAGGTGATATCTACCAGGTGCTCTCTACCAATGGCGATACCCACCTCGGTGGCGATGATATCGACAACTTGTTACAGGCTTTCGTTCACGAACAGATTCTGCAGCAGGATCAGATTGATTTTTCGCCGCACGGGGAACTTGCACAGGAATTACGCCGGGAGCTAATCGCGATTAAGCACAAACTCTCGGAAGCGCAAAGCACGCGATTGCGATTCCCTCTGCCAAACGGCAAGGTGTACGAACACGAATTCACGCGTGGTGCGCTGGAAGCGTTGATCCGCCCGGTAGTCGACCGCACCATGGTTCCAGTGAAAAAAGCGTTGGCCGATGCCCAACTGAAGCCCAAGGAAATTGAAGAAGTCGTGCTGGTGGGTGGAACGACGCGTACACCGCTGGTCCGCCGCACCGTACAGGAATATTTCGATCGCCGGCCGCATACAGAACTGAATCCCGACGAAGTCGTGGCTCTAGGCGCGGCGGTGCAAGCCAATATTCTGGATCGTGGCGTAAAGAACATGCTGCTGCTCGACGTTACTCCACTCTCGCTAGGGATTGAAACCTACGGCGGCGCAGTCGCAAAGATTATTCCGCGCAATTCCACCATTCCTGCCAGCGCTCAGGAGCTCTATACCACCGGTGTCGACAACCAGACCGGTATTGACATCCACGTGCTGCAAGGCGAACGCGAATTGGCCAGGGATTGCCGCTCGCTCGCTCGGTTCACACTTAGTGTCCCGCCTGCACCGGCAGGTTTACCACGTGTCGAAGTAAAATTCCTCATTGACGCCAACGGCATTCTGCAAGTCGCGGCAAAAGATTTGCGTAACGGGAAAGTACACTCCATCGAGGTTCAGCCGAGCTACGGCTTGAACGACGCCGATATTGAGCACATGCTGGAAGAATCGATCGAATACGCCGAGCAGGATTTCGCCGAGCGCCAAGTGATCGAAGCGCGTACTGAGTCCGAACTGATCCTTACGGCCACGGCCAAAGCCCTGGCCCATCCGCAATCGGCCGGCCTTTCTTCTGAGCAACGCGCAAAGATTGACGCCAGCATGGCCGGGTTGCAAGAAGCAATGCGGGGTTCCGACTACAAAAAGATTCGGCAACGGATCGATCAGCTGAATCATGCCACCGAACAGCTTGCGGAACTGCTGATGAACTCCGCAGTGCAATCGGTGTTGGCAGGAAAAAATTTGGCAGAGGTTTAGACTCTAGTGCCGTGTTCCGGAGCGACAAGCCTTTAGCCACGGAATAGGTCTTTGGATGACAGGAGCATAATCATGGGTGGCAGCAATCCCTACATCGATGAGGTGAAATATAAGGTCGCGACGAAGAAATTCAAGGTCACCTTCCTTCCCAGCGGCAAGACCGTCGAGGTCGATCCGGAAAAGTTCCCCTATGGTCACAATGGCCTGCCCGGCAGCATCCTCGATATTTCGGAGGGATTCAAGATGGGCGTCGACCACGCTTGTGGCGGCGTTTGCGCCTGCTCGACTTGCCATGTCATGGTGAAAGAAGGTCTGCAATCCTGCAATGAAGCGACCGATGCTGAACTTGACGAACTCGACGAAGCTCCTGGCATAACTCCAAAATCGCGGCTGGCTTGCCAGACCGTACCTGACGGCACCACCGATATCGTAGTGGAAATTCCTGAGTGGAATAAGAATTACGCCCGCGAGCTGGATCACTGAGGACTTCTATGGCGCCATCATTTGATTGGGACGATTTCGAAGATATCGCGATCGCTTTGGCCGACAAGCACCCTGATGTCGATCCCTACTCTGTGCGGTTCACGGACATGCACAAGTGGATCGCGGAATTACCAGGTTTTGCGGGCGACCCAATGAAGTCCAACGAAAGCAAGCTTGAAGCCATTCAAACCGCTTGGCACGAAGAGTGGGAAGAGCGCAATCGCTAAGGCCGAACATCCTTCTAGTCTCATTCGCTTGTTACAGCTCCGATCGGAGCCCAATCCTGCCCGTTGAATTGAATGAGGAACAACTGTTTGACCGGCTGGTAATCAGCGGGGCCAGTGGTTATTTTTATCCCCGGCCGGAACATTGCCGGTTTCATATCGAGACTAGCGGCTTGCTTCATCACATTCGCCCGCGTCAGATTGTCTCCGCAATTATTCAGAACCTCCACCATCACTTCCGCGCGCTTATATCCGGCGACGATATTTTGATCTCGCAGGCTGGCCTCGGGATTGTACTTTGCCATCCACTCCAGAAACTCGCGTACGGCTGGATCCCCCGCAAACGCCCTTTCCCGGTCTTAAGGCTCGGCATCACACCAGGGACCATAGCATTCCCGAATTTGATTTGGCCACACTTCGGCAATGGGGAACGCCCCACTCGCCCCACTCCGCCCCACTCCGCCTCTTGACTTCTTTTTCCTCGCTGTCTACCATGCCGGTTGAATTTGAAACCGCTTTGACACGAAATCTGGTTTGACGAATTTTCCACCATCCCCACGAATTAAAATCGGAAAGGAATGCCCCCGTGAATTTAGGTAAAAAAGTAGCGGCAGAATTTTTTGGAACATTTTGGCTTGTTTTTGGCGGCTGCGGCAGCGCGGTACTAGCGGCAACATTTCCG
This sequence comes from Candidatus Acidiferrum sp., assembly GCA_035314425.1. Classification (GTDB taxonomy): domain Bacteria; phylum Acidobacteriota; class Terriglobia; order Acidiferrales; family UBA7541; genus Acidiferrum. Next base: position 42,376 of record DATFZN010000148.1, read on the forward strand.
AACACGGGAATCGGTTTCCTTGGCGTTGCCCTTGCCTTTGGCCTCACCGTCTTAACCATGGTCTATGCCATCGGCCACATTTCCGGTTGCCATCTAAACCCAGCAGTATCAGTCGGTTTGGCAGTGGGCAAACGCTTCCCGTTTAGCGACCTGTTGCCCTACATCATCGCTCAGGTCCTCGGCGGAGCCGCCGGAGCCGGCGTGCTCTATCTGATCGCCAGTGGCAAGGACGGCTTCAGCACTGCCGGTGGCTTTGCCTCGAATGGTTACGGCTTGCATTCACCCGGTGGCTACTCCCTGATGGCCTGCTTTGTGGCAGAGGTTGTTCTCACCTTCTTCTTCCTGATGATCATTCTCGGCTCTACGCATGGCAACGCGCCGAAAGGCTTCGCAGGAATTTCCATTGGTCTGGGACTTACCTTAATCCATCTAATCGGTATTCCGGTGACTAACCTGTCTGTGAACCCTGCGCGCAGCACCGGGCCCGCGCTGTTTGTTGGTGGCTGGGCGTTGTCCCAGCTTTGGCTGTTCTGGGTAGCGCCCATTTTGGGGGCAGCGATCGCCGGAATCGTCTACCCGCTGCTCTCTGAGGACAAGTAGATTGCAAATTTTTCTGCCTTGCTGAGGACCGTGGCTTCTGAGGATTGTGCTAAAATTAATGCGGTGTGGCGCTATGGTGCAACGGTTAGCACGTAGCCCTTTCAAGGCTAAAATACGGGTTCGATTCCCGTTAGCGCTACCAAACGTCGCTCTTTGCAGCTCTCCGCGATCTAAACCGCGAATTCCACCGCACTTTTAGCATCCGGCATAATTGATGGTATCCTGGCGACTCGCCCAGGAAGAACGTTGGGGTGACTTACATGGCAGACATTTTTCGTTCAAACAATCCCGTCTTGAAAGAAAGCGCCTTTGCCGGGCAGGTCTCTACGGGCCAGTCCATGACCATTCAAGGCACGGTCAATAAAACAGGTTTACTGTTGTTGTGCGTGGTTGTCACGGCGGCGTGGACCTGGGGACTCGGCCACTCCGAGAGCCCTGAGGCGGCAGTCCCCTGGATGATGGGCGGAGCGATCGGCGGCTTTATCATGGCCCTGGTCACAATCTTCAAAAAGGAATGGTCCCCAGTCACAGCGCCGATTTATGCGCTGCTCGAGGGATTTTTGCTCGGCGGAATTTCCGCCTTCTTTGAGCGCTCCTATCCCGGCATCGCGGTTCGTGCCGTTACCCTGACCTTCGCCACAATGCTCGTTTTGTTGCTAGCGTATAAAACAGGAATCGTCCGCGCCACCCGTGGTTTTAAGCTCGGAGTGATCATTGCCACCGGAGCAATCGCGCTCGTATACCTGGTCAGCATGGTCGCCAGCCTATTCTTCCACACGCAATTTTCATTTCTATACAGTAGTTCGCCACTGAGCATTGGCATCAGCCTGTTTGTGGTGATCATTGCGGCGCTAAATTTAATTCTTGATTTCGACATGATCGAATCGGCCGCGAAGATGGGTGCGCCGCGTTACATGGAGTGGTACGGGGCCTTTGGCCTGATGGTCACGCTGATCTGGCTGTACATGGAAATTCTGCGGCTGCTCGGCAAATTGCGCCGAAGGTAATACTGTTTTTGCAAAACCCGTACGTTCACCCAATGCCATTCCATGATTGGTCGACTCTAAAACTCCCTCAGGGCCCAGCGCTCTCCAAGCGCTTCATCCGTGCGCTTGGGTATACCGCGAAGCTTCACGCAAAGCAGATTCGCAAGCGCACGAAACGGCCGTATATCGGACATTTGTTGGGGGTAGCTTCGATCGTCATCGAATACGGTGGGGACGAAGATATGGCCATTGGCGCATTGCTGCACGATGCGGTCGAGGATCAAGGCGGCTTGCCGCGGTTACGCGAAATCCAAAAGAAATTCGGCAAACGCGTCGCCCGCATCGTCGAGGGCTGCACCGATGCCTATGCCCAGCCGAAATCTCCCTGGCTCGAACGAAAACGCGCCTATATAACTCGCCTCGCCGGCGAAGCGGCTGATGTCTGCTTGGTATCGGCGGCCGACAAGCTATCAAACGCCCGGGAAACCCTTTATGAAGTGCGTGTCGACGGCGACTCTGTTTATGATCGCTTCGCGGGAAAGAAGTTGGGAACATTGTGGTATTACCGCGAACTGTTGCGAGTCTTTCACCAAGCAGGAACCAATCCGCTCGTCGAGGAGCTGGATCGCGTTGTGAGTGAACTCGAGAGACTAAGCGGTTTCCGGCCAGGAAACTGAGCACTTCCTCAGGTGCATCCGATAAAAGAGGGAAACATTTCTGCTGCAGTGCGACCTGATTTCACGATGGTGTGTATGGAGAGTTAGAACACGCTACAATTTATGCTTCCCAATCGTATTATGAATTCGACCCTTCGATCCGCGCGCCGTTTATATACCATCGGACACTCCAATCAGGAGATGTCGGATTTGCTCGGCACGTTGATCCGTCACGAAATCAAAATGGTGTGTGATGTTCGCAGTCGTCCGGGCAGCTTCCGTTATCCCCAATTTAATCGCGAAGCGCTCGAACCGCGTCTGACCTCCGCTAGAATCCGCTACGAATTCTACGGGGATCAATTGGGCGGCCGGCCACTCGACCCGGCCTACTATCTACCGAGCGGTCTGGTCGATTATGTTGCCAGGCGCGGTGCTCCCGATTTTCTGCAAGCAGTCGATCGAATGCTGGCAGCGGCGCGGCAGCAGAACACGGTGATGATGTGTGCGGAAGAAGACCCGCTGCACTGCCACCGGTTTATGCTGATCTGCCCTGCCCTGGTGCAGCGTGGAATCAGTCCCGCGCACTTGCGGCGAGGGGGTGAACTCGAACAGCACCGTGATGTTGAAGACCGCCTGCTTCAGTTGCACGGTTTTGCCGATGTCACTAGCGATTCGTTATTCGCACAAGGTCGGGAAAGCGCCCTCGAAGATGCCCTTCGTCTGCAATCCGAGCAATATGCCTTTCGAACCTCACCGGAAGCAATCGAATACTTCTAGCTGTCTTTGTTTGCTTTCTCTTATCTTTTTCTAGATTGTGAGTGGTATTTCGGCGCTGTCTGCCCGATGATAGTTAAACGACAACTTGGTTGGCCTTGGTGTAACAGGTCGAACAGATTCATGCTCCGCCTGAAAACGGGAGAGTTTCATTTTGCAATCTGCGAATGTCTATCTGATCGGTTCCAACAGCGCGTTTGGCGCGCGCGTTGTTGCCTCCGAAGCGGTTGATGAGGCCTTCGGAATGCCCAGTGGAAAACTGAAAAGTCGAGCGGGTATCCATTCGCTCGCTTATGCAAGCGAAAATGAAGATGAGATTTCCCTTGGCCTGAAAGCCGCCTCCAACCTGTTAACCAAGAATGGTCACGATCTGAAAGATGTGGATTGGATTCTTGCGGCGAGCGAAACCTACCACGTTTATCCATCGCTGGCGGCAACACTTCACGCGCAATTGGGTCTTCGAGAAAGCTGCAGCGCACTCGATGTGGGCAGTGGATGTGTGGCTCTGGTTCAGGCCCTCGCCGTCGCGCAAACCATCCTTGTTTCCGAACGTGCGTCACTGATCCTTGTCGTCACCAGCGACGTGCACAGCCGGACTCTCGGGCCGGGGCGCGCCAAAGGGGAGTTCGGCGGGCTATTCGGAGATGGCGCTAGCGCATTTCTGCTGACCACCACACGTTCCTTTGCAAAACGCATTGCCTATAAGCTCGGTGAATTTTTCTTCGGCTGCGCCGCGAAGTATTCCGAAGCCATTCAGGTGAGTGAAGCGGGTGATGGCAGTCTGGATGTGCAATTTGACGGAGAAGCCCTCTCTCGCGCCGCCGTCAATCGCATGGAAAAAATTGTGGGAGAAGCGGAGCAACGCAGTGGCATCTCCCGCGCTGACGTTGGGGCGTTTGCCACCCACCAGCCCAACCCCAGACTGATCGCCCTGCTGGCGAAACAGTTGAGCGTTCCGGCAGACGCGTTTCCACCGATCGCAGCCACGCGCGGGAACCTCGGTTCCTCGACCTGTGGCGCGGTCTTGCACGCCGCCATGGAACTTGCGGGTGCTTTACCGGCTGCGGAGCGCAAACCCGTTTTCCTGGCCTCGCTTGGACCAGGACTCTTGTTTGGTGGCGGTTGGTTGGTTCCTGAACTCGCCTGAAGCGTCGGCGATCGCGAGCAGAACCAGGTGAGCTATTGGACGAGCGGGGGTGCTCGTCAGCGTGTCGCTCCGCGGCGCCTGGCCTCGCTCGAGCAGCGGCCAGAGAAGATTTGTCCGAGTCTTTCGCCGGGATAGGAACGGTCCGCTGACGTGCCAGGCCCGTTCGCGAAGCACCCAGAGAATTTTCCAAATTTGACTTTTTCCGCGGCGCCTCCAATAATCCGCGCATGGCTAGGCCCGATGGTGTCCGGCGGGTAAAGAGTTATTCCGCTCTGAACGGCTACGTTTACCAATACTGTTTTTACGAAGGAAATCGCGTCACGTACCAAGGGAAGCCCGCGGGCGAATTTATCTACGCGGTTTCCGCGGATCGCAAAACTACCCTTCCCGTGCGCATCGTGGTCCGCCAATCTGCCTTGCTCGCCTGGGGCGAAGCCAACGGACGTCCACTGACCAGTAGCGAAGAATATGCCGTTGCCAAAATTCGCTTGCTCGTCGGATTTGATGAAAATTCTGTCCCGCTCACTGCCGAAGCTGCAAAGCAGACTCTCCTCTTGGTCGATGAGTCAAACTTGGAATCTCTTCTCAAACAGCTCAATATCTGAGCAGGAAATTCAAACTGTTGCTCTAAGAGCGCTGCCCAACTCGGAATGGGTGAATTTGTAGCCGAGCTTTTCGAGTTGCGCGGGTAACACGCGCTGGCTGGACAGGAGCAGCTCGCCAGCCGCTTCTCCCATCGCTAGTTTCAGCGCAAATTCCGGCACCGCAAAAATCGCCGGACGGTAGAGAGCGGTGGCGAGTGCCTTTGTTAGCTCGACGTTGCGCACCGGTTCAGGCGATACCACATTGATTGCCCCCCGTACCGCTGCGTTTTCCACCGCTAGACGCACAACGTGTACCGTATCGGTCAGCGTCACCCAGCTCATCCACTGCCGACCCGAGCCCAACTTTCCGCCAACTCCCAATTTAAAGAGCCGCACCATCTGTGGTAGTGCACCGCCTTGCTTGGCGAGAATAATTCCGAAACGTGCGCACACTACGCGAACGCCGATCGCTTCCGCCTTCCTCGCGGACGCTTCCCAATCTCGGGCGAGGTCAGGGAGGAAACCCGCTCCTGCGGCACTCTCTTCGGTGAGCAGTTGGTCCCCGCGGTTGCCGTAATACCCAATCGCCGAAGCGCAAACGAGCACGCGGGGCCGAACGGCCATTCGCGCTAAGGAATTTACCAGCGAATCGGTAGCATCCACCCGGCTCGTCCGTAGAATCTTTTTGCGCTCTTCATTCCAACGCCCGCCCGTGATGGAAGCGCCCGCCAGGTTGACGACAGCATCCGCGCCGACTGCCGCACCGCCTAACCCGCCCGTCACCGGATTCCACTCCACATCAAATCCCTCCGTCACGCTGCTGCTTCTGATGCTTCCCGGCCGCACCAGTCGCAGCACGGTATGTCCCACCTGTTTCAGTTCTTCGACCAGCGCGGTACCCACCAACCCGCTCGAGCCGGTAACTAGAATCTTCATAGACTCATCCCTTTCGACCTAGGGTAACTGCTTCGCTCGCCTGCTGGCCGCCAAGCACTCCTCAGGTTACAATTTTCCTGTGCCACCCGTCGCCGCCACACTTCGTGTAAAGGTGCTGTTCTTCGGGCCTATCCGTGAACTTTGCGGCATGTCCGAAGAATCTGTCCAAATCCCCAAAGGCGCCACGCTCAACGACCTATTCGCTTCCTATGCAGTGCGCTACCCTAAGCTGCCCGGCTTTCGCAGTTCCCTTGTCGCTTCGCGGAATCAGGAGTTGGCCGCATGGGACACTCCTATCGGGAATGAGGACGAAATCGCGTTTCTGCCCCCTGTAAGCGGCGGCTAGCCGCAATACCCCATGCCCACCTCAAGCGAAAACGACAAATTTGAACTGGTGCAGCAGCCGATTGACGCTGCCGCGTTGGTCAAATTTGTTCGAGCTGATCTTGACGGGGCCATCGTTACTTTCGACGGCTTTGTCCGCAACCAATCCCACGGGCGGCCGACCAACTACCTTGAATACGAATCCTACGCTCCTATGGCGCTGCAAAAGATGCGCGAGATCGGCCAACTGATTCACGAAACGTTTGCCGTCGACCGCATGGTGATCGTTCATCGCCTCGGCCGCCTCGAAATCGGCGAAACCAGCGTGTTCATCGCGGTCAGCGCTCCCCATCGCGCTGCTGCCTTTGCTGCTTGCCGTTTCGCCATCGATACCCTGAAGAAGACCGTCCCTATCTGGAAGAAGGAATACTTTGCAGATGGTGCTGTCTGGGCCGACGGGGAACTGCCTCCGGCACCGCCCAGCCAAAAAACTGCATCCTAATCATTTGATGAAAACTCGCCTCTTGCCAAAGCGCACAGCCCTGCTAACCGGTACGATCTTACTCAGCTTGGGCGCCTCTGTTTGCGTGCCGAGTTTCGCGCAGGATAAGCCGGACCGCCCCCCCTGGGCACAACCCGGAACAACTCAGCCGCATCCACAGGGCGATCCATCCGATTTGCCCCAACCAGTCCAAGCTCCACTTCCACCGCAAGAGAAACAAGAATCCCCCGCGGCTCGCGGCACTATCAAGGTGAACGTGAATCTCGTCAATGTTCTTGTGAGCGTGCTCGACGATCAAAATCGCCCCGCTCCTAATTTGCCCGTAGATGCTTTCCAGATATTTGAAGAAGGTGTGCGGCAAAAGATCGACATTTTTGAATCGGAGACCAAGCAGCCGCTCGACCTGGCCCTCATGGTCGATGCCAGTTTGAGCGCGCACAAAGAAATAGTATTCGAGCGCGAAGCGGCTTCCCATTTCATCAAGCAGGTTCTTCGCCCCGGCGACCGCCTGGGTGTTTTCTATTTCGATGAACAGGTCACGCAAATTGGCGCATTTTCTGACAACGTTGCCAATCTGCAGGATGCCGTCCGGAGAATTCCCGATGGTGCTGGCACCTCGATCTATGACGCGGTTCTTCTCGGCTCGAAAGCCTTGGAGAAGAGAAACTCTGACCGGCGACGCGTCATTATCATGATCACCGACGCTGGCGAAACGACCAGCCGCACCGATTTCGAGACCGCCCGCAAAGCCGCCGTTCGCGCCGGAATACTGCTTTACACCATCGTGATTCGCCCGGTAAAGAATGAGAATGGAAGAAATACCGCCGGGGAGCACGCCCTCACTACCATCACGGAGATGACCGGTGGCGCCATGTTTTTTCCGGATAGCGCTCCCGAGCTTGCAGCCATTTTTGATCAAATCGACCGCGAGTTACGGACCCAATACCGGCTGGCGTATTATCCCAATCCGCATGGAACGCCGAATTCCTACCGTACAATAGAAGTTAAGGTTCTACCGGGCTACACGGCGCGGCATCGCACGACATATTTGAGCGGTCCGCAGTAAGGAATCACCTCCTTTTTTGGAGATCTCGCCCTCCTTACTCTGGCAGCCAATCGGAGGACAGGGTCTGATGACCAGGACATTTTTGGATGCTGCGGTCGAGATCGCCCGCCAGGCAGGCAAACTACTGTGCGAGGAACTGGAACGTCCGGCCGACATTGCCTACAAAGGCGATTTCGATCTCGTGACGCAAGCGGACCGCCGTTCGGAAGCCCTGATCGTCAGCAGTCTGCAAAAATATTTTCCGCAACACTCGGTTGCAGCCGAAGAGGGAACCGGAAAGGAGACCGGTTCGGATTATCGTTGGCATGTGGATCCTCTCGATGGCACTACGAATTTCGCTCACCGCTATCCATGCTTTTGCGTTTCGATGGCGCTGGCCCACAACGACGACTTGCTTGTTGGCGTCATCTACAATCCCGTGTATGACGAACTGTTTTGCGCTGCGAAGGGACAGGGCGCTACCTTTGACGGGAAAAAGATGAGTTGCTCCAAAATCAATGCCATGAAGAACAGCTTGCTCTGCACCGGCTTCCCCAATCATGATCGCCACGTTAATCCCAATATTCATTACTATTGGGATTTCACCTTGAAATCCCATGGAGTGCGACGCGATGGCTCTGCGGCACTGGATCTTGCCGCCGTAGCACTTGGCCGATTCGATGGCTTCTGGGAATTTGGGCTGAAACCTTGGGACACCGCCGCAGGCGTCATCATCGTCGAAGAAGCCGGCGGTACGATTACCGACTTGGACGGAAAACCCTACGTGCTGGGCGGTAAATCCATCCTGGCATCAAACGGGTTGATCCACGAAGAGATGATGCAGCTAGCCGCGGAGATTGCAAAGCGCACCCAAACCAGCGGTAAAAGCTAAGCGGCGGCCAGAAGGAGATTCAGCCAGAAACAACGTTTGAGCTCAAGAAGGCTCTCGCCCGTGCGTGAAAAGCCAATCGCCACTGAGTTCTCGGCCTTCCGGGAGGGAGACCCCGATTGAGGCCGCATACATCATTGCTACTTCTTGCCAAGGGCCCACAGTTTCACCCATCTGTAGCTAGCTGACGCCCCCTAAATCGCTGTAAAAACTAATCTTAGCTCTCCTGTTGCTACCGGGCTCTTGGCCTTACGCAGCGCTCACGTCAGCTTCACAGATTTCTTATGAACCGGACGGTACTCTTCCTTGGCAATGAGCTTTTTTTTTGTAAGAATCCAGCCCAGAGTCTATCTGCCATCCCCAGACAATTCGTTGCCAAAGTTTAAGGGAGAGAATTTATGCGCAGCTCTTTAATTCGCAACTTTATTTTGTTCTTTGGACCGCTGTTTTTTTTTGCCTCGATAGTTACCTTGCCTCTTCATGCCGATGACGACGGCACTAAGAAAACCGTCAGCTCGGTGGGTAGTTCCACACCTGCATCGGCAAAAGAGGCGCCGAAGAGGGTCGCGGGCAGTCTTACTGAGCGTGAGCAAATGCTCCTAGACCGCGTTGAGCAGCTCGAGAAGCGGGTCGAGGAACTGGAGGCCAAGGACCACGCGGGAAGTTCCCCTACTTCAGAGGTAGCAACAGGCACAAAAGGGATTTCTCCCAGCCCGCCAACTGGCTCTGTAGCCCCAGGGACTGCTGTGGCCAACAGTTCCGCGTTTGCTTCCAGTTTGGGCAGTGGGCAACCGATCGCGCCGGTTGCCATTCAGCCGAAGCAAGATGCCAGCATCGCGAACGCCTCCGTTGCCGCAACCAGCGAACCCCAGAAACCGATGGAACCGTTTTCTGACTCCGACTGGACCTGGTTAAACGGAAACGCCCGCACCAAAGAGATTTTCTGGGATACGAAATTTTTCACTCCAGAAATCAGAGCAGACACCAACTATGTAGCCGATTTTAACCACCCAACGGACCATTCGATCGGCGGATCGAGCGAACTATTCCGATCCTATGAAGTTCAGCTCGAGCAATTGGGCGTCGGCGGCGACTTTCACTACGACAATGTCCGCGCCAGGCTCATGACCCAGTTCGGGATGTACTCGGTCACGACGCCACGAAATGATCCGAGTCCGGGCCATGGACAATGGACTCTCGCCGACGCTTACCGCTATGTTTCGGAAGCCTATGGCGGGTATCACTTCAATGTTTTGCATGGAGTGAATGTCGACGCGGGGATTTTCATGTCCTACATCGGTTTGTTCAGCTACTACAATTTCGATAATTGGGCTTACCAACCTTCGTATGTCTCTTCTAATACCCCCTGGTTTTTTAACGGTGTCCGCGTGCAAATTTTCCCCACAGCCCATCTGAAGATTGAGCCCTGGTTCATCAATGGTTGGCAATCCTACGCTTCGGCAAACCATACACCCGGGATTGGCGGACAAATCAAGTGGACGCCCCAACCCTGGATCAATATCATTTCGAACAACTATGGCGTGGGCGAGGACGACCTGTTCACGCCTGGACGGAGGCGCATCCACACCGACGATAGCGTCGAAATCAAGTATTTCGACCATCCGGAAAAGACTCTCGACAAGATGGCCTTCTCCCTGACCGGCGACATGGGTTGCGAATACGGTGCGGGAGTCAGTTGCTACACCGATAAGAAGGGCGGACCCAAACAAAGCTTTCTCGGCTATATGTTCTACAACCGCTTTTGGTTCCACCACGACCTGTTCGGATTGACAATCGGAGGCGGGAAAATCAACAATCCGGGACGCTACCTGGTCCTAATTCCGCCGATTAACGGAGAGACTGCGGTGACCGCGGCCACCAATTCGCCGTACTTCACCGGTAGTCCGGGAGACCCGTTTAAAGCTTGGGATTCGTCAATCACCTTCGACTACATGCCCAAGCAATACATTACCTTCCGCGTCGAATATGATTATCGCCACGCTAGCGTACCGTACTGGACCGGCCAAGGCGGAATTACGCCGCCGGGAGGAAACAATGGTTCCCCGCAATTCTACGCTTGCAGCAATGGCAACTCTTCTGGTCAAACGATCCTGGGACTGGCGGAGACGGCCTGCGGCGGTGGAATCAACAGCATCTGGTTCCCGGATCTCCGCAAGGATGAATCGTTCATCGACCTCGCCATCATGGTCAAATTCTAAGGTAGGGGCACGATACGCTAACCCGGTTAGGATGCTCTGGTCTTCCTTAAGACACGCTACCGCTTGGTCTCGTGATACTCCTCCTCCGTATTCACCGCCCAAATATTTTCTTTCCTTTGGGTTCCCTCGCAGATGTTGTCCACCGCCGTTATAGCGGTCAGCATGGAATGATCCATATTGTTGTACTTGTGCATGCCGTTGCGTCCAATCAAGAACAAATTTTCAATTCCATCCAGATGGTTGCGGATTTGAGCGAAATCTTGATAGCTTCCAAAATAGGCTGGATACGCTTTAGGCATTCGGGCCACAGTAGAATCCAGTACATCTTCCTCTTCAATGACGCCAATACGGACCAATTCTTCCATCGCCAATTGCGACATCTGCTGGTCCGTTCGTTGCCACAAGCGATCTCCCTGTTGGCAAAAATATTCTACGCCGAGCCACACGTGCGCGGGATTAGCGACCAGGAACGGGCTCCAATTGTTGAAGATCTGCAGCCGTCCGAGCTGGACCTCGCTTTCATGCACATAGATCCAGTTGTCTTCAATCAATCGGGCAAACCGTTCCCCCGGTTCGTGAAGCAGCAACCTTTTCAGCAGGAGGCCCACGGTAATGAAATCGCGATACTGCAATCCTTGGGCTAGCTCTCGGACCTTCTGGGGGGAAGAATCTCCGAGCGCCTGCACCAGCTCTTTTACCGAGGTTGTTGAGAAAAAATAATCTCCGGCAAACTGCAATTGGTGGGCGTGCCGATCCCTTCCTGTAACCGCAACCACCCGTCTATCTTCGGTCTCCATTCCGTCTACATTAAATTCAGTAATGATTTCGCCACCCAACAGCAATACTTTCCGTCCGACTTCCTCCCACATCTGGCCTGACCCAAGCTTCGGATATAAGAATGTTTCAATCAGAGAAGTTTCAACCTCATTCTTGGCATTCCCCGCCCCTTTCAGGTAGTGTTTCAGCGCTTTCCCGATCGAGAGCTTCTTGATGCGCTGCGCACCCCACTCCGCCTTGATTTCTGTGCAGGGCACGCCCCACACCTTTTCGGTGTATGACTTGAAAAATGTTCGATAGAGTTCGCGGCCAAACCGGTTGATAAAAAAATCCTCTAGATTGTTCACAGGCTCGATGGGGAACAGTGCACTGCGCAGATAGCTGGCAGCAATTCGCGCCGCTGGCCACAAGCCAAAAGTCCGAAGGGTCTTCCAGGTGGGCTGCACCGGGTAATCAAAAAATCGGTGCAAAAAATAGATGCGAGATTTGCGCTTACGAACCAAAAATCGCGGATTGGCATCCGCTGCTTCGCCTTGCGCTGCGATCGGCATCTGCCGGAGCCACCACTTCATCACGCGGTCGCTCTTTGAAAAAAAACGGTGCCCGCCAAGGTCCAGACGGTTGCCCTTGTACTCGATCGTGCGCGCAATCCCTCCGAGATACTCGCTGCGCTCCAGCACAATCGGGTGGATATCTGTCCGCGTCAGCAGTTCGTATGCAGCAGTGAGTCCGCCAGGCCCCGCCCCAATAATAATCGCCGTTTTCTTCGCCATTCGCGTCGCAGATTAGTTTAGCCCATGCCGTGACGCAGGACAGCGGGCACCTTTGCGTGGCCCGAACAATCGCATTGCTTGGCGGTTCCTCTGCTAGGGTCCTGGCATACCCAAGCCGATCTTTCGATTGCTTCTGGGATGGACTGGAGTTGCTTGCAGAGTTGCAGATCGTTCCGATCTGTAGGCGCCCAAGGAAAGTCATTCTGCGGTCGACAAATCCGAGCTGACCCGCGAACTCACCCCTGTGACAGGCCCAACACTTTGATTTTGCCTGCTTTGCGGCCGGCGTTGCCGGCGTTCTTTAACTTGCAGCAACCCGCATGCCGTGGGATGATGATCGATTGTGAGCTGAGTACTGCTTTTGCCACTGTTCCTCCGTGGCGATATCGTCTAGGGGTCTAGGACGCCGCCCTCTCACGGCGGAAACCCGGGTTCGAATCCCGGTATCGCTACCAACACCACAGAATCAACGGATTACGGCTACGGTAGTGGCGCGGTCTATGTGGAATCGCTCGTTTTCCTTTGTTCCCAGGTATCAATTAGGGGAGCAAGGAAAATGGCAAATCTCAAAGTCAGCATCGTTATTCGCACGAAAGGCCCCGAAGGCAACAGTTGAGCCAAGGGTTACTTAGCCGGAAATGCGACTATTCGGCCAAGCGACGAGAAGCCCGTTCTAACTAAGCCTCCGCCGCCAGCCTTAGCTGTATCTCGCGCATGACGATCATCAAAACTTCAACTTCTTATTTCGCCTGCGCTAGCCCCGCAACAACTGCGGCAACTTTATCGAGTATCTGAATCCAGCCCTCTAGTTGCCCGCTGTTTTTTGCGTGCTCCATGGTTTCATTTCCAATCAACGTGACTTTCGTCTGGCCGTTTCCAAAATCCTCAAAGATAACCACGTCGTTCGCACCGTCTATAGCCTCATGTTCTATTCCATACTGCGCAGGCTCAACCTTGTTTCCCTTCGAGTCGGAAAAGTACATGGAGTAAACGATCTTCTCGTGCAGAACAATCTCGTGGTATTCCCCGCCATTCCAGAACTCCTGCCCATCCGGCGTTCTCATGCAGCAGAGAAATTTTCCTCCTACGCGAAAATCCATCTCGCAAAAAGGCGCAGTAAAACCCTGCGGCCCCCACCACTGCATCACATATTTCGGGTTTGTCCACGCCTCCCAAACCAATGCGCGTGGGGCGTCAAAAACTCTAGTGACAACCATCCGCTCTGTCTCGTTAACCGTGTTTTTTGTCATCTCTGACCTCCTCTTTTTTCATTTGATTCACAACCACATCCAACTTGTCGAAACTCTCTTCCCAGAATCGGCGATAGCTAATCGCCCAGTCGCTGACTGTCTTTATCGCCTCTGGCCTAAGCGTGCACACGCTCTCTCTTCCACGCTTCGTCTTGATCACAATCCGCGCCCGCACCAGGTAGGCAATATGTTTTGAAATCATCTGCTGCGAGAGTGCAAACGGTTCCGTCAATCCATGCACCGAGGCAGGCCCATGTGAGAGTCGTTCGATCATCGCCCGTCGGGTTGGATCAGACAAAGCCGCAAATGTTGTACCCAATCGATCCACAACCATATGGTAGTTGATTTCGGTGGAATGTCAATTGGTGTTCTCGCGAGCCCAGCTTTCTTTTCCTGGTTTCCGAAGAC
>DATFZN010000149.1:0-4888 GCA_035314425.1 Candidatus Acidiferrum sp.
AAATAATTGTCGGACACCGTGATGGTTCAGTATGGGCAATGGACGAACATGGCCGTCAACCCGGCAATCCAAAATTCAAGGATGAAAAGCTTCACGCGAAAGAGTGGATTACTCACGAACAGGCAAAACGCGAATGGGCTAAAAAGCGTAAGGGCAAGTCGGTTGCGCACGTCGACAGGTTTAGCGGTGACGACGAAATTGACGACAAAATCATGCTAGAGGACTTGGCAAAGATGGGACTCGAGCTTAGCAGAACACCCAAAAACGTTCGAATTGGCGGCACTTTTGCGTTTTTCGGTTTTCTCAAATGGATTCCAATTGGAGCAGCGAAGGCGTCCACGTCAACCAACTCTTTGAAGATCTGCACTAGTAGACCAACGCCATCTCGTCTCCGAAACTTGTAGGCGCATGCCATCAGTTGTTTCGGGGGTGGCCTTGACCGTCCCTTTCACTCTGCCCCGGCCTGCGCTGCGCCCTAAACGCGTCGCCCTCCGGGCGCCGCAGGGCTTCGCAATCGCCAGTAAAATAAAGGGTAAAATATGGTGGAGGCGGGGGGAGTCGAACCCCCGTCCGAAAAGCGCTACGCCACGAAGCCTACATGCTTAGCTCAATTCCGTTTTGTTCGCCTTCCGCGCTTAGAATGAGCAAGAAACGCAGCCGGCTAGTCCGATGGTTCTCGCCCAAGCCTTACGGACCGAAAGGCGCAGGCCAGCTCACTGTGTGACGCTTCTGACTGGACCCATGAGCAAAGCCCAGGGAAGCGTTGCGCTTAATTAATTAAGCAGCAAGTGCCAAGTTGTTATTGGCAGTTCTAGTTTCCATCCTGTTACGGGCGGGTGGGCCCCGGCATGCCTTCGAGACGCGACAGCTTCCGTCGAAACCGTGTCGCCCCCTTGACCTTTGTATTTTACCACGCCACGCCTAGGCGCAGATCCCTACCCTTTCCTGATGGCCAATTTCTGTCCCTTCCCAAACGAAGCGCGGCCCACCCTTCCTCTCTGTAGCGATCGGGCTACCAGTAGTGTCGCCAACCTTCTCGCCCCCGTCCCGAGATTGAATTAGACCGGCAGACTACCGAGGTCAGCTTCAGTTTCCGCTATGGTTGCCAAGCAGTGTAAGCGTCGATATCCAAATTTAACCCGATTCAGCTGCCCCAAAATCAATTTCGACTGGGGTTCCATAGCGAGCGGGGTACCGGTGTAGTAGTGTCCGTTAAGTTGATGACTCCACAGTAGTTCCTGCTCCCATATGCCCCATCGCCGTTTGGTACCGAAAACGCACGGGTACTTCTGGGCACATAGGCTATGCGGGGTGATTGACGCCTGCGGCAAAGCATCACAGAATGGCCAAACGGGAGAAATTCGGGCAAAACACCCGGAAAACAGGCATGTCACCAGAACCCAATGCCGTCGAACAAGCCGTAGCCCGTGCGCTACGGGATAATCTCGAACGAATTCAGCGGACTTGTGAAGAGCTGAATCAATCGATCAATGATGTTGTCGCGGCCTGCTCCAGTACCCGCCCCACCAACGCCCTGCCACCGATGCTCCGCGCGCAAACCGGCGCCGCGGCTCTCGCCGCTTCTCTCGAAGTACTCTCTCGCTTCATCACTCTGGCGTTGAACCCCGGGCCGCGAACCGCCTTCGAAGAAAAGATTACACAAGCTATAGGATTGCAGGCACCCGATGCCGCGCCTGAAACCGTACAGCCCGCGCCGTCCATGCCGCAGCCCCAGGCCGTTGCGCCTGTCCCGCAAAAGGAATCCGCGCCGGAACAAACTTTCAATGAACCTTCTCCCGTTCCAGAGCACATTCCCGTAGAATTGGATACGACCGAAGCCGTGCTCGCCCCCAACGGCGAATTCGACATCAACCGGTTAACTAGTGAAGAACAAGAGCTCCATCGCCGCGCAAATCGGGTGGCCAAAGTTTCGATGCAGGATATTAGAATGTTACGTCCGGAACAGGTCAAGCTGGGCCGCGAAAACAGGGATCTCTGCATCAGATTGAAAGACGACATTGAGAAAGCTCATCGCGAGTACGATCGTAGATTCAAGCCCATCATGGACCACCCGGTCGATTACTTTTATCGCTGGATGGTGGAAATCCTCGCCGAAGGTGACGCTTCCGCTCTCGGCGAGTATCCTTACGCCACCGCAGGAAAAAGCCACTAACAAGATTTCGCGAAATGTTTACGCTTCGCCCGTCCAAGCTCTCCTTTTGAGTGTTTGCCTTTCGCTTTCCGGCTCGCTCAATCTTCTGGCCCAGTCACCCACCACTCCGAAGAAAAAGCCGCACCCAAAATCTCCTGCGTGCCGCACCGGCTGTAAGCCTGATACCACTGCGCCTGCTCTCGATTCCAATACTCCCGAAGATTCCGCGCTGCAAAAAGAACTGGCCGGGCTTGCTCGTGATCTTCATCAATCCGTTCCTGGCTCTTACGAAAAACTCGCCGCGTTTGCCAACAAGAACTCCAAGAGCGTATGGGGGGAGCGAGCTGCCCTCGCTCTCGGTTTCGATGACTACACCAAGGCTCAATCGCCGCAAGCTCTAGTGTGGTTGCAAAAAGCCAAAGGCGACCCGCTTTTGAGCGAATACACCTTGTACTGGACGGCAGAGACCGAACGCACCCTTCACAAAAATAACGAAGCCGCGCAGGATCTCGCCACGCTTCTCCGCGACCATCCGAACACGGCGATCAAAGACTTCGTGTTGCAAGCGTACGTTCCGACTACAGTCGAAATCGGTCACGCCCAGGATGGTCTTGACGCCCTAGCCGGTTACCCTCCGGCTACCAGCAAGCCGGCGCTGCTTCTCGTGCGCGCGCATGCTTATGAATCGATCCGTAAATTACTTCCAGCTGTAAAAGATTATCAAGCGATCTATTACAAATTTCCGCTTTCCGATGAAGCCAAAGATGCAGGCATTTCGCTCACGCGACTGAACAAGCAGCTTCATAGCGAATTTCCCTACGCCGGTGCGGAGTTGCAGGATCAACGCGCTGCCATTTTTTACGACGCCCACAAATGGAAAGACGCCCGGATGGAGTACGACAAACTCGCGGCGATGTTGAAGGACACGACCAATCCAATCCGCCAGCGCGCCCTAGTGCGATCTG
Organism: Candidatus Acidiferrum sp.; assembly: GCA_035314425.1. Lineage (GTDB taxonomy): Bacteria > Acidobacteriota > Terriglobia > Acidiferrales > UBA7541 > Acidiferrum. The sequence continues at coordinate 3,118 of DATFZN010000149.1, forward strand.
CGGAGTGCCGCGAGCATCCCAAACCTACGCCCGCCTTGCTAGCCAATTTGAACGTTTCCGATCCTGAGGCCGATGCCGAGCGCCTCTACTTGCTTTCGCAAGCCTACCGCGCCGAGAAAAATGAAGGCGCGATGATCGGCACCGTAGAAAAAGTGGCGAAGAAATACCCGATCAGCCATTGGACAGAGGAAGCTCTTATGGCTACGGGAAATTATTATTGGGTCTTGCTCGATCGTTCGAAAGCCATCACATATTACGGACGCATCCTCGATAATTTTCCCAGCGGTAAAAACGCCTACAATGCGGAATGGCGCGTCGCCTGGGTTGCCTATCTCGATCGTGCGCCCTATGCGGACGAAAAAATCACCATTTTCTTGCGCAAGTATCCAGTAACTGGAGCAGCAGTCAACGCGCTCTATTGGCTGGGTCGCAACGCCGAACGCAGCGGCAATCCCGGCCATGCGCGTGCGTACTATCGCAAAGCCATTGAACGATTTCCTACAACTTACTTTGGAGAGTACGCTGCTGCGCGACTGGTAAAGCTCGGTCCCGGAGAAGAAGATCCAACGGAAGTGCTAGCACAGATTCCTGCCGCGCCCGCACTTCGTTCTTTCGACGAGCCCATTTCCGCAAACGTGCTCGATCATTGGAACCGCGCGCAAGCCTTGCGCACCATCGCGTTCGATAGTTCTGCCGAACTCGAATTGAAAGCCGCCTATGCTGCCACCGCTTCTCCGCGTTTTCTTGTGGAGGCCGCGCAAGCCGCCTTCGATCAGGGCCATTTTGCTGCGGGCATGGCTTATGGGCGCCTCGCCGTTCCCAATTTCGATTCCCGCAAGTTCAGCGAAGTCCCGCCAAGCGTCTGGAAAGTCTTATTTCCGCTCCCTTACGAATCCATTCTTCGCCGCGAAGCTGGACGCAACGACTTTGATCCCATGTTCGCTGCCGGTTTGATTCGCCAGGAATCCACGTTTCAAGCCGACATCGTTTCGCACGCCAACGCCATCGGTTTGATGCAGATTCTTCCTAAGACCGGTCGCATTCTCGCCAAGCAGCGCAAGGTAAAATACAGCAACGCTTCGCTGTTCGATCCCAACATAAATATCGAACTGGGGATGCTTTACATTTCTGATCTCACCCGTGCTACCGGTGGGCCGGAATACGCCGCTGCCGCTTACAACGCAGGCGAAGATCGCATCGCCCTCTGGAAATCCGAACGCACTTGGGATGAGGTTCCCGAGCTTGTCGAATCCATTCCTTTCACCGAAACCCGCGAGTATGTCCAAATCGTAGTACGCAACGCTGAAATGTACCGCTTGCTCTACCCCGAACCATCAAAAGCCACCTTAGCCTCCGCCGCCCAGACCCACTAGTCTCTTTCCAATCGCATTTTCTTCCCCATCTCGATCTTCTCTACCGTCCGACGACTACCGACGGCCTTTCCCACCTTTGCTACAATCTATCCCCATGTCTACACCGGAAACTAACATGTCCCAAATCGCTCGTAGAATGCTCTCTGCCAAGGCCGAACAATTCACCGAATCGGTCATCCGCGAAATGACGCGCCTCGCCATGCAGCACAACGCGGTCAATCTCTCCCAGGGTTTCCCCGATTTCGCCGCCCCCGAACAAATCAAAGAAGCCGCGCGGCAGGCCATCTCCGACGACATCAATCAATATGCCATCACCTGGGGCGCAAAGCCTCTTCGTGACGCCGTCATCGATAAATTCGCCCGCACGCAGAACGTACATTATGATCCCGAACGCGAAA
>DATFZN010000150.1:0-5541 GCA_035314425.1 Candidatus Acidiferrum sp.
GTTAACTTTTAATAAGCCAACCTGTTCTCTAATCCTGCCAGCGCAGAGCGATTCGGGAACGAAAAGTTAACCATCTTAACAAACCTGAACTTCGACAGCTTATTCCATCCAAATGTTCAATGGTTTTACTGCGACCCCAATTTTTTTTAAGCCTTGCTTGCCACCTCCTTCGGCCATGTCGATTGCAAGATTCCGGCAACGTCGATCTATAGTCTCTGATTCGATTTACACTCCGTTCGCCCCAATCACCCTTACCCTCCATTTCACACTTCGCCGCAATGCTGGGTTGCGGACTTGAAGGGCCTTGATTTAAGCGCGAGTGTGTGTGTTTGTCAAGTTCGCGTTCGCGCCACCGTCGCCAAGAGAACCAAATACCTCATAAAGTAATTCGAGAATGAACCCGGGCGAGATTCACACTGTCGCGCTTGCTGTATTCGTTGGTCTGTTCCTGCTCGTCACCGTTCTTGGGTTTCTTGCCGCGCGCTGGAAGGCTGGGGACATGACACGGCTCAATGAATGGGGATTGGCCGGCCAACGGTTCGGGATCGTGATCACCTGGTTCCTCGTGGGCGGAGATCTTTATACCGCATACACCGTCATCGCAGTCCCGGCACTGGTCTATAGCGTTGGGGCATATGGGTTCTTCGCGTTGCCGTACACCGTGATCATTTACCCGTTTGTGTTCGCCGTTATGCCGCGATTCTCCGCGGCGTGCCGCAAAGGAGGGCACTTCACTGCTGCGGATTTGGTGCAGGAGCGTTTCGCGAGCCGGCCTCTTGGTGTCGCCGTAGCCATTACAGGCCTCCTTGCAACAATGCCATATATCGCTCTGCAACTAGTCGGAATTCAGGTCTTGATCGCAAGTCTTGGTCTTGGGAAGGGCGAGTTGCCGCTGATCGTGGCTTTCGTGATTCTCGCCCTTTACACTTACAAGAGCGGGCTCCGTGCACCGGCGTTGATCGCGTTCGTGAAAGACTCCATGATCTATATCACCGTGCTCGCAGCCGTCATTTTGATCCCGGTCAAGCTGGGCGGATACGGAGCGATATTCGAAGCGGCCGGCAGTTTCTTGGCCGCAAAAGGAGGAGCCGCCGGTTTGTATCTTAAGCCGGCGCAGATGTTGCCATTTGCTTCGCTGGCACTCGGCTCGGCTCTGGCGCTGTTCATGTATCCGCATGCTGTCACTGGCATCCTGAGCTCTTCCGGATCTCGGGCAATCCGTTGGAACTCCATCCTGCTCCCGACCTATAGCATCCTTTTGGGCCTAGTCGCGCTCCTCGGTTACATGGCAATCGCAGAAAACGTAAAAGTCGCGAATCCGAACGAGGTTGTTCCCGCGCTATTCCTTAGAGTTTTTCCGGACTGGTTTGTCGGATTCAGTTTTGCGGCCATCGCAATCGGGGCGCTCGTGCCTTCTGCAATCATGTCGATTGGCGCAGCGAAGCTGTTCACGCGCAATCTATGGAAACCGCTGATTCGACGCCCGGTCGGCGATGCGGAAGAAACAACCGTAGCAAAAATTGCCTCGCTCGTGGTCAAATTGGGGGCGCTGATCTTTGTGATTTTTCTGCCGATCCAGTACGCGATTGATTTTCAGCTCCTGGGCGGAATCTGGATTTTGCAGACGTTTCCGGCGGTCGTATTCGGTCTTTACCGAACACCACTGAGGGGTTGGCCACTGTTCATCGGCTGGCTCGTTGGAATGATTACCGGGACCTGGAGTTTTCTCCTGGCAGGATTTAAACCGGTGCTGCCGATTCCCGGCCTCGGCTTGATTTACATCGCGATTGTTGCGCTCGCGTTGAATCTTGTCGTGAGCTTCTGCAGTTCGATGCTGGCGCCGGGAGCCGGGCGCGGCGACACCCAGGCTGGAGGCCGCTGAAAAGACACTTCCGCGCCTGTTTAGCGGCCCGTTTGCAAAGAGAAGATTCGAACAGACTGCTCCAAAGTTTTACTTCGAGATGGGCGCCGAACGGTGCCGATGCGAATTACGATTGAATTTCGTGAAGCTCTCCGGTGACGAGGCGGAACCTCGGGAACCATCAACTTCCAAAGGCGTTCCCGATGAGAACACCCGCAAATGTCGCAGCCGCGACAAAATAGACAATCGCCAGTACCGCGAAAAATCCTTCGAGGAAATCTTCAAACTTCTGGGAGGCGAGCCGACTTCTAAATGCGCCGACGCGGCATTTTGCGGCTCGGGTGCCGAGGACGACCAAACTTTTCGGACTCATGACCGTATCGCCGCCTAATCTGTGTTGGGTCGGCGTTGCACTCACGCTTGTCGAATGCGTTTCTGTTGCGACGTTGTGATTCGGATTCGATCGGCATTCGTGGTATTGCATTGAAATGGTTCCATTTTTCCTCTGAGCCTACCGTCTCACGCGCAGAAGCGGCATTACCCGATCGGGTTAGAACACCATGATCGTCCCAGAACCGGCGGATAGATTCAAACGCACAGCGAGACTCCGTTACTTTCCTCGGTTGCGATGCGAGGGATCCCCATCGCCGAAGATAGCCGTTAGCAGAGGACTAAGGATTGCGACGCCGAACTCAATCAAAAGAAACGCTTTGATTCCAAGAGTCGGGCTGTGACTCAAGAATCCTACTAGAATTGCAACCGCGACCGGAAAAACCACGACGAGCCAAACAAGGTTCAACAGACGAATTAACTTATCGTGCGCCATATTTAACCGGATTCATTCCAATCGCTGGGAGGGTACTCAATAAAACACCAGACCGTCCAAACGGTTGCATTAAAATTGACCAAATAACTTCCCGCGCGTTCAATCTTCACTCCGAATCTCGCACCCGAAACCTCGAACTTTGAACTTCGAACTCCGACCCCGCTCATTGCAAGGACCGTACTAACTCCGCAATCCCGGAGGGAATAAACTGGACTCCGATGCAATCCATTAAAAAACCCATGACTCGGCTGAGGGCAGTCAATCCGTGCTCGCCGAGCCTTCTGAGCGAACCAGGTGCTGCTGTGCAGCACGGCCCAGACAATCGCCGCAACAATCAGAATGACGCTCACCGAAATCGCATATTCAACAAGTTGATCAACAGCGGAGTGGTCTTGTTGGATATGCACTGACACTGCCGCTTATCCAATCCCTGAAGTTCGAGGAAATACTGTAGTTCGCTTTGGAACGACCGGGTATACTCTCCCTAAGGCAGTGAAACCGGAATTCTTTGTCTTAGGGCTGATTTTCCTGGGAGCGCTTTACCTCTTCTGGACGCAAAGATTGCGGACAGACATCACCGCACTGCTCGGGATGTTGTCCCTCGCTGTTCCGTGGCCACGACTGGATGGTAAATGGTCAGCCATCCTGAGCCCGCAGGAGGCGTTCTCCGGCTTCGGCAGCGTGGCCGTGATCATGGTCACCGCCATGTTTGTGTTTGGCGCCGCCATGGTCCGCACAGGTGCCGCCGAGATGATCGGTGGGCGCTTGTTCAGAGCCTGTGCTCATAATGAACTCCTCTTTCAGGTCGCTGTACTGGCGGTGGCCACCGTCTTTTCGATGTTCATCAATGAGACGACGATAGTTCTTGTCTTTATGCCGGTTGTTCTGGGGGTGTGCAAGGAGCGCAACCTCTCGCCCTCGCGCTATCTGCTCTGCGCCGCTTATGGCGCGGCGCTCGGCGGTCAATGGACGCTGCTGGGCACACGCAGCAACATCATTGTGAGCGAGTTTCTCCGCCAACGAACGGGGCACGGAATTGGTTTCTTTGATTTCACGCCGATTGCCGCTCCCGTTTTCGCCGGGTGTGCGCTCTATTTCTTTCTGTTCGGGCGTAGATTTCTGCCGAAAGCCGCGGTGCAATCGCTGGAGCAGGAACTTGGCAAGGAGTATCTGACTGAGGTAATGGTTACGCCACAATCGACGACCGTCGGGTTAACGCTCGACCAGCTCGACTGGGCCAAGCGGCAGGATGTAACTATTGTCGGCGTCATCCGCCAGGGCGAACGGCTACCGCCCACCGGGTGGATGAAATTGCATCCCGGCGACGCCCTCATCATGCAAGGAGCCGTGCCCACAATCGGCAGTCTCCTGCAATCCGCTGATTTTCAATTCATGGAGGAAGTCAAGATCGGTGAGAAGACGCTCCGCAGCCTGGACCTTATTACCGTCGAAGCTTTGCTGTCCCCGAACTCCAGGTATGCCGGGCGCACCCTGCAGCAGACCAATTTCGGTCGCGACTATGGTTTCAGTGTGCTTGGCATTTCGCGGCAGGGGCAGACAATTCAGGAGCGGCCATCTGCCACGCGGCTCGAGTATGGCGACTCTCTGCTCTTGCTCGGCCACAACTCAAATCTCGAACGACTCGAACGCAATCCAAATCTGATTTTGCTAAGCCAACGACAACTCCCGACCGCGAACAAGAACCAGGCGATCATCACAATGCTCCTCCTGGGGGGTATCATCTTGACGGCGATCACCGGTGTTCTTACGCCGGCGCTCTCCATTCCACTAGCTGCCGTCGCGGTGCTCTTATTGGGATGCGTGAAAGTAACTGACACCTACAAATCCGTCGACTGGCAAGCCGTAACGACCGTCGGTGGCATGATGTCTCTTGGTCTGGCGCTGGAGAAGACGGGTGCTGCCGGGGCCTTGGCGCACGCCATCGTCGCCAATTTTGAATGGGCCGGCCCGAATTTGATTCTTTGCGCCTTGCTGGCGTTCACGGTTGCACTGACTCAGCTAATCGAAAACGCTGCGGTTGCAATTGTTCTGGCGCCGATTGCTTACCAAATCGCGCGCGAGGCCCACGCGGATCCAAAGTCTTTCCTGGTAGGGTTGGCAATATGTATTTCAACGTCGTTTTGCACGCCGGTTGCCCATGAAACTACAATGCTGGTGATGGGTCCTGGCCGGTATCGCTTCAAGCACTACCTTGCCATCGGCAGCGGAATGGCCGTCATTGCATGGCTCCTCACCACGGTCGTGACACCGATGATTTGGAAGTTTTGAAGAGGCTGGCATGTTAAACAAAACGCAAGAAGGAAACGCAAAAATCATCGAAAAAGTGGTGGCGCACCTTCGAGGCGAGGCGCCAGAGGGAAAAATCCGGGCCGAGACGTTCGTCCGGCAGTACTACGGCCAGGTTGATCCGGAAGATCTAGCGGAGCGCAGTATTCCCAATCTCTGCGGCGCTGCGCTGGCGCACCTGAATTTCATCGAGGAGTTCAAATCTGGCACGCCCAAGCTGCGCGTTTACAACCCGCAAAGCAAAAAAGACCGATGGGAGTCCCCACACACGGTTGTCGAGATCATCAATGACAATATGCCATTCCTAGTGGATTCGGTGGCGATGGAGGTGAATCGCCAGGGAATGACTCTGCATCTCATCATTTACCCAGTCATTAGGACGAAGCGAGACGCGAATGGTGGCTTGAACGAAATTCTGCCCCGCGAAGCCGGCACGAGCGGCGGTTCCGAGTCGATCATCCATGTTGAAGTTGACCGGCAAACCAGTGGCGAAAAACTGGTTGCGCTCGAAGCAGGAATTTTGCGCGTCCTGGGCGACGTTCGCAAG
>DATFZN010000151.1:0-4939 GCA_035314425.1 Candidatus Acidiferrum sp.
GCCCAGCTTCGATAACGCTCTTGCCAGCCCGACCCGTCGTGCGCGATCGCTTGATTGGGTAAGTGGGAATCTTTTCGTTGGTTCCACAGGACCGCCGGGAAGTTTAACTCTTTTTATCTGGTTGCGGCACGCTGGCCGGATCGGCCGGAGCCGTGGGCGCTGCCGGAGTGCCCGAACTGGGAGGAGGGGCTGGATGCTTCACCTCGCCGAAGCGTTGGGCCAGCCACTGACGCACCTCCTTCGGTTCGTAGTGAAACGGCCCCATACCCCCTTTGTAGGAGATGCGCCCATTTTCGTCGATGACGTATAGACGCTCTGGCCATGCGGCATACGCATCGTTCGCCGCGTTGTTCATTTCATCGATGCCGAATGGCGCCGTGAACTTGAATCGCTGGGTGAAATCGTTGGCGATGGCCACCCTTTGCGCTAGCGTTTTAGGTTGTGCGTAGCAAACGTTATCTTTTTCTTTTTCGTTGCTTTTCATTTGCCACTCATCGGTCGGATGAGCTTCGCGCACGTAGATCGTGAGAAAATCAGCATGGTCCTTGTAATCGTCGTAGATCTGCTCGATGTCGCCAACCTGGCGACGAAACGGCGGTCAAGTAAAGCTGCCGAACACCAGCACCAGCGGGCGCCCGGCCGTCCTCTCACGAATATGAAACAACGAAGTTCCATCGAGAGCGACCAATCGCGCATCCGGAGCGTCATCGCCAACTTTCAGCGTGCCTCGATGCATGTGCGGCAACGCGTAACGCGCCATCCCGTACGCGTCTCTGGGGCTTCCCGCTAGCACGCTGAGGCCGATCAGCGCAGCGCCCGCCAACACGGCTAGCCCGAGCAAACTCCATTTTAGAATTGGATTCAATTCCGCATCCTTCAGTGCTCCGTGCCGGCGCGCAATTTCTCTTTCAGTTGCTGATAGCGCGCGAGCGCTTTTTCAATCGCCGCCATGGCCGCGTAAGCCGGCCTAATTTCTTCCACTTGCACTTGCTTGCCTTCCAACTGCTTGTAGTCCTGAAAGAATCTTCGCAGCACCAGCAACCGATGCGGAGGCAAATCCCGGGTCTCAATATAGTTGCAGAATTCCGGATCGTTTGTGGCCACGGCAATAATCTTATCGTCCACCGCCCCGGAATCGATCATGGTCATCACCCCGATAGCGCGCGCTTTAATCAATGCCAGTGGCTGGACTGGTTCCTGGCATAGCACCAGCACGTCCAGCGGATCGTTGTCCTCAGCATAGGTTTGCGGAATGAAGCCGTAGTTTGCTGGATAGAAAACCGCGGAATGGATCACGCGGTCCACCTTCAGCAACCCCGTTGGCTTGTCGAGCTCATACTTGACGTTTGAGCCTAGCGGTATCTCAATCAGTGCTTGAAAATCTCTCGGCAGCTCTGTGCCGGGTGAAACGTCGTGCCATGGATGCATCAACGCTGATCCTCACTCTCGGTATCGGGGCACCCTATTATCCCCCGGGACCGAGCCGAAACGTAAGTGAGTTTCCTTAGACCGTTTTCTTCTTCCACGCGCCCAGAATGGCGCCCATCAAAATCAATCCGGCTAGAGGATAAAACTCATTGATTGCGAACAGGGTATAGGATCGCATTTCGAACATGTAATTCATAAACGAGATCGGTCCGACAAACCCGATCCAGACCAGTACTCCGATGGAAGCTCCGCGACTGGCCGTATTCGCGTTGCGCCAGATGCAGAGTTGCGCCACAGCATAGGCAATCAATAATTCCAGCAGGAAGGAAACGATATACGGAATAACGGGGCTCATACTCTGCGCCTTTTCGATGGTCATCTGCTCAAGCGCCATCCAGGGTTTGTTAAACAGGACTCCGTACCAGACTGCTCCGAGAATCCAATAGGCAAGAGCTGCTACAAACACGGCTAAATAATTTGTTTTCACTTGTCCCCCCGCGTTAAGCGCACCGTAGGGATTCGGCCCGTTTGGCCGAGGCGCGGTGTGTGCCAGAGTCTCTAACCGAGATACCGTGAAGTCAAGCTACTTCACACGGTAAAATACCTGCAATAATCCAGAAGGATGTGCCTTTGAATGTATCAATTCCAGTTCCGTCTCCGGATAGGGCTGTATGTAGAGCGGGATTCCATCGCCCAGCAACCGCGGATGAATCGAAATCCCTATTTCATTTACCAATTTCTTCTGCAGAAACTCTCGAACCATTTCTCCGCCACCAACCAACCAGATATCTTTCCCGGGCGTGGCCCGGATCGACTTCAACCAGTTCTCGGTACTGTCGGAAATAACTTCAACGTTTTCTTGTTTGCCTTTTGGCAATAAGTGTGAAAAAACGAAAGTCTTCATTCCGGGGAAATTCACGCCCTGCGGGGAAAGTTCCTGGGCCTTGGCATACGTCTTGCGGCCCATCACCGCCACATCCACCGACGCAAAAAACTCTTTCATCCCATAGTCCTGATCCAGGAACAGCCAGTCCACGCTCCCATCTTTCCGTGAGATATAACTGTCCAGGCTGGAGGCCACGAAATATTTTACAAGCCGCATAATTTCAGAAGGATAGCACTACGCCCGGGCTTTATCGATCATCTCTTCCCAAATGCCTTTGGATTTCAGGATTAATTCGACGGCCTCGCGCACTGCGCCATGCCCGGCAAGGGCTTTCGTGGTGTAATGCGCAACCTTCTTCACATCGGGAACCGCATCACCCACCGCGACTGCCAGGCCGACGCGGCGCAAGAGTGGAATATCCGGCAGATCGTCACCCACAAAGGCCACCGCAGACTCTGGCAATTCTGCTTTTCTGAGAATTTCCTCATAGGCGGGTATCTTCACCGGAATCTTCATGTAAATGAAATCCATCTTCATTTCGTGTGCGCGGCGCAGCAGCGCAGGACTTTGCCGCCCGGTGATGCATCCCGTGCGTATTCCCGCTGTGTGCGCCAGCGTCAAACCCTGACCATCGTGCGCATCAAATGTTTTTATTTCCAGTGCCGAGCCATCTGCTTGCGAGAGTAGTGTCACTCCGCCGTCGGTCATCGTACCGTCTACGTCCATCAGCAATAGCTTGATCTGCGAAGCGCGCTTTTTTAGTGCCGCAGAAATTCTTGGGTTTCGAGACAACGAAGCCTCCTAAGGCAAATGAATTCACAATGTTATCAGGAATGCCAAGCAACCAAGGACGAACTTGTCGCAGAACTGCAGGCCGGAGGATCCTCAGGGAGGCACCCATGAACAGTAACGAGCTCTATCGCACGAAGCAATTTGCCGCAGGTGCTGGCGTTACTGTCCACGATCGATGGGTTTGCTGCGGCCGAAACAGCGCTCGCATGCCGGCTATCGACTCTATACTGCCAAAGACTTCGCGTGCCTTGGGCAAATCGTTGTTCAGACGCAAATCTTTCCGCAGTGTTGCAGCAGCAAATGATGCTGGGGCCGGCGGCCTGCTCTTGGGGATCGAACTACGGCGGGCCGCAATACTCACTAAATTAATTGCAGAGTCCAAAGGTCGTGAAGGTGCACTACGCCAAGCACGGTTTCTGTGTCCCGATCGACAACCACAATCGAAGTGATTTTTTTCTTCTCCATCAAGTTCAGAGCTTCGCTTGCTAATAATTCCGGGCTGATCGTCTGCGGAGAGCGCACCATGCACTCCTCGACTCGCATCGAAAGTGTCGCCCCGCCGTGTTTTTCCATCAGGCGCCGCAGATCGCCGTCTGTCAAAATTCCAACCAACTTTCCATCGGCTGTTGTTACCGTTGTCATGCCCAGTTTCTTTGCCGACATTTCATGGAATACGCTGGGCATCAGGGTCTCCGGCGTCACCCGGGGAAGGGAATCGCCCGCATGCATCAAATGCTTCACCCGAAGCAATTTGTTGCCCAGCCGTCCGGCTGGGTGCAGCACCGCAAAATCGGTTGGCTGAAAACCGCGGCGCTCGAGAAGCGAAACTGCTAAGGCATCTCCCGCGGCCATGGCCACCGTCGTACTGGCCGTCGGCGCTAGATTCAGGGAGCAGGCTTCTTCTTTCACGCTGACATCCACCACAACTTCACTTGCTTGGGCCAAAGTCGAGCTCAGTTTCCCGGTCAGCAGCACGATAGGAATCTCCAGGCGCTTCAAGGATTCTAGGAGATTCAAGATTTCCTGTGTTTCACCACCATAGGTAATTGCCAAAAGCACATCGCCTTTGGCCAGCATTCCGAGGTCGCCATGCAGCGCGTCGGCGGGATGCAGAAAAAACGATGGGGTGCCGGTGCTTGAGAATGTCGCAGAAATTTTGCGGCCCACCAGCCCAGATTTGCCCATTCCGGTAACCACAACTCGTCCCTTGCACGCAAGCAGAAGATCCACCGCCTTCACAAACGATTGGTCGAGCCGCGCCTGGAGATCCTCTAATGCTTGTGCTTCAATCCCGAGAACCCGGCGAGCCGTAGAGAGACTCATAGAGCTCCCCAGCCACAGACGAGCGTGGAGAGTTGCTTCAATCGCGACAATAACTTCGGCAATTGCCCCAGGGGCAACGCATTCGCGCCGTCCGATAACGCAGAGGAAGGATCCTCGTGCGTCTCCAAAAATATTCCGTCGATCCCTGCGGCAACGCCCGCGCGCGCCAAGGGTTCGATGAACTCAGGTTGCCCGCCGCTCGCATGCCCTTGCCCACCAGGCAGTTGAACGGAATGCGTCACGTCATAGACAACCGGATAGCCAAAGTTCTTAAGCACGGGGAACGAACGCATATCCACAACCAGGTTGTTGTAGCCAAAACTCGCGCCGCGTTCCGTCAAAATGATCTTGTCATTTCCCGATGACGCCACTTTCTCCGCAACATTTCCCATATCCCATGGCGACAGGAATTGTGCCTTCTTTACATTTACAATTCGGCCCGTGGCCGCTGCCGCCAACAATAGGTCTGTCTGACGCGCCAGAAATGCGGGAATCTGTAAAATATCGGCA
>DATFZN010000152.1:0-22359 GCA_035314425.1 Candidatus Acidiferrum sp.
CATGGGCGTCGTTACCTAAGGCAAGAGCCGGATGCGGTAGTGCCGCTTGTCCGGATCCGTGGAGGGGGTCATGAGCAATCGTGATCCCTACTCCGACATTTGATTTTTGTCGTTAAGCCCTGATCTCTTTTAAAATAGCCGACGCTTTGCGGTCGGAAATCAAAAGCACCATTCCCGCCTACTTCTGCGTGTACCCAATACGCTCATAGCCTAATGAAATGATCCCAGGCGCAATCAAAACAATGGCCAAGATCCTTTCTCCACTCATCGAACGCGCCTTCGGAATTCCAAACCCTCATGCTCCTCGGAACAAATGACCTGCCAGAGTAATCACAAACAGCACGATGAAGATGTAGAATAAAAGTTTTGCGATTCCCGCAAATGCCACAGCAACGCCCGTAAAGCCCAGCAGTGCCGCGAGAAACGCAATAACAAAAAATCCTATTGCCCATCGAATCATTGATTCCTCCTCTTTTCTATCTTTAAGACGAACTTCTTTTGGCAAGCTAGATTCGCTGCCTTTGTTATCTTTCTATTTCAATTGCTATTTCCTAACTATCGGGCGTACTCCTTATCTGTTCGCAATTTCTCCATGTAGCCGTCCCCGAAATTCCCCTACTACGTGTTTCTGTTCTTCTTTCTATCAACTTCACTGTATGGGCTCTCAACTCATTTTGAGTTTTCATGACGAGGTATTGGCATGACCCAAATCCAAGGAGGCTGCAATGAATTGGGATCAAGTTGAAGGTAAGTGGAAACAATACTCTGGCAAGATGAAGGAGAAGTGGGGCAAGCTGACTGACGATGACTGGACGGAGATCGCCGGTAAGCGCGATCAACTCGTCGGCAGGATTCAGGAACGTTATGGCATTGCTAAGGACCAAGCGGAGGCTCAGATCAACGACTTCACCCGTTCCTTAGATAACGCGAACTATAACACTGCCGATGTGAAGACTCGCAGCACCTCTGGCTCCGGCCGCTCATGAGTCATCCTCGCAATTCATAAACCCGGAGGGGAGTCCGGCATTGTCGAACTCCTCTTTTTGCTCACAAAATCCCCAGACCCATTCCTTATGGAACCGCAAACGTGCTAAATAACCGCTTCTTCCTTCGGACTTTCATGCTCTTTCTGTCCCTCACTATTTTGTTCTCTCCTGCCTTCTCCTATTCCCCCCTCACACATGAAGCAATTGTGGATTCGGTTTGGAGGTCCAACATCGTTCCCCTTCTTCGCTCACGTTATCCAAATGCCACGGAGGACGAAATCCTCCACTCCAAGGCCTACGCATATGGCGGATCCATCATCCAAGATGTCGGCTACTATCCCCATGGCAGCAAGTTCTTCAGCGATTTGACTCACTATTTTCGCAGCGGCGATTTCGTGATTGCACTTATTCAAGATTCTCAAGACGTGGATGACTACGCCTTTGCTTTGGGCGCGCTCGCACACTATTCTGCCGATAACAATGGACATCACCTTGCCACTAATCTCGCTGTTCCCTTGTTGTATCCGAGACTCCAAAAAAAGTACGGACCCGTTGTTACTTACGAAGACAATCCTATTGCTCATGTGAAAACCGAATTTGGTTTCGATGTCCTGGAAGTGGCTCAGGGAAGGTATACCGCCGAGAATTATCACAACTTTATCGGGTTTAACGTTTCTCTTCCTCTGCTTGAACGCGCTTTTTTCGAAACGTATGGTCTTGATCTTAAATCGATCTTTCCCAACGAAGAACGTTCCATGAACTCCTACCGGAGCACTGTCAGTGAGTTACTTCCCAAAGCGACGCGCATAGCCTGGGCTCTCAAGAAAAATGAGATTGCGAGAGATATGCCCGGCATCACCCGCAAAAAATTTCTCTACAACCTTTCCCGCGCCGAATATGAAAAAGATTGGGGCGGGAATTATCAGCCCCCAACTGTCGCTGACAGATTTTTAGCATTTCTCACACGACTGCTCCCCAGAATCGGGCCGCTTCGTGTTTTGCAATTCCGTACGCCTACTCCTGCCGCAGAGAAACTCTTTGAAAGCAGTTTCAATGTCTCTCTGGATCGCTACAGAGCTCTTCTTTCCCAATTGTCAGAAAGTCAGCTTCAACTTCCCAATTCCAATTTCGACATTGGCGAAATCACCGCTCGCGGCCAATATCATTTGAGTGATACAACCTGTGCCGTGCTCCTGGATCGCTTGGCGGCCCTTCAGTTCGCGACTGCATCGCTTCCACTTCGCGCAGACCTGATTGCCTATTTTTCATCCGCGGCCCCCTCGAGCCAGAAAAAGGAAAACGTCAAGGCTAACCTTAAGATCCAAGAACATCTCCGCGAACTCGAACAATCGTCCACTTCGACTTCCTTGAACCTTCGCTGATTTCCAGTAGTTTTCAGGCAACCCTACAATTTATTTCAAGAATATATACCCCTCTTTCTCGATAGTTCATTTTTCCATTTGCAATTAGGCTTTCTTCGATTTGTACTTTCAAAGGAGAAACATTAATGGACCTTCTCTGGACGATTGGCATCATACTCCTGATCTTATGGCTGCTGGGCCTGGTCACCTCCTACACCCTCGGCGGTTTCATCCACATTCTCCTGGTCCTGGCCATCATTGTCATCCTCATCCGCGTCATTCAAGGCCGCAGACCCGTCTAGCTTCTGTCCTCACGAGTGCGGTAAGTGGGGTCTTTGCAAAGTCACTCTTGCTTGACCTGAGCACTGGATTGCGTTTGATCTCCTTCGCTATGCATTTTTCATTCTCCATCCACTCCGCGCCTTCCTCTCCAGCGCCGTCCTGCAGCAGCGCTCGGAGACCCCACTTCCCCGGCCGTAATCCCGTTTCCAGCTCGTCCCACGCGATCGGCGTAGAAATCGAGGCTCCTTCTCTCGGCCGAAACGAAAACACCGCTGCCACCTAGATGCAGAATTGTGGCGAGCCATGTGCAAGCAACCTTAGGCGATGGGCAAATTGCGATTCGCAATCCCGCGCGGCCGAGCCCCCCAGGAATATCGGTCTCTTATAAGAAATGCCTGCCAGACGGTGAGAGCATAGCCTTGTACTATTACGACCTTACCCCGGGTGAGTGCTCTCAGAGACTCTTGTTCGACCATCCAGAAGCCTGACACAAGCCTTGACCCGGAATTAGAGTCGCAGTAGTTTTATAACGAAAACGTTAGTACGGCATTGTTAGTTAGAAGAGACCAATTCAGCTTGCTCGGCTCTGTCCAAAAATTGGAAGCAAGGTTGTGAACAGGTTTTCCGACAAGTCGCTTGGTTATGCGCTAGCCGTATTCGTGGCTATTGCCGCCCTCTACTTGCGTTTTCTGCTAACTCCCGTTTTAGGTGGGAACAATCCGTATCACACGGTGTGGCTTGCGGTTGTTTTCTGCTCTTGGTATTGCGGTCTAGGGCCTTCGATAGTTTGTAGCTTGGTGTGTGCTCTAGGTGTTGACTATTTATTCTTGACTCCTTACCACTCCCTCTTCTTCATTCAAGATCGAACCCAATTGTACGGTATGCTAGGCTTTCTCCTCTTCTCAAGCGCGATTATTGCCCTAGGTGAGTCCAATCGACGTGGTGCAGCATCGCGGTCATTGCTCGCGTCTGTCGTCGATTCTTCAGATGATGCCATCATCTCTAAGAATCTCAACGGGATAATTACTAGCTGGAATCACGGTGCCGAGCGTTTGTTTGGATGGACCTCAAAAGAAACAATCGGGCAGCCGATTACAATAATCATTCCTCCTGAACTACGCGACGAGGAGACAACGATTCTTAAACGAATATCAGCCGGGGAGAGGATCGATCATCTGGAAACAACTCGCAGAAATAAGACGGGAGATACAGTAATTGTCGCTT
Organism: Candidatus Acidiferrum sp.; assembly: GCA_035314425.1. GTDB lineage: Bacteria > Acidobacteriota > Terriglobia > Acidiferrales > UBA7541 > Acidiferrum. The sequence goes on from DATFZN010000152.1 coordinate 3,854, forward strand.
TGACCATATCCCCGGTAAAGAATAGAAACGGCAGAATTGTTGGAGCTTCAAAAATCGCCCGGGACATCAGTGAACGTAAATTAGTGGAAGCAAGACTCAAGGCAGTTCAGGATGATCTTGAAAAACGTGTTAGAGAACGAACGGCTGAATTTCAGGAAAAGCACGAAGAACTGATGAAGCAATCACAGATTGTTAGAGACCTCTCCGCCCGACTCCTTCAGTCGCAAGACGCAGAACGGCGAAGAATCGCCAGAGAGTTACACGACAGCGTCGGGCAGTTACTCGCTGCGATTAGTATGAACATTTCAAAGGTAGCGAGAGAAAAAGAAAAACTCAGTTCTCAAGCAGAACGGTGTGTCGAGGAGAACCAAAAGCTTGTCGAGCAAATTCAGTCGGAAATTCGGACTTTGTCGCATTTGCTGCATCCCCCTTTGCTCGACGAGATTGGGTTGGAGTCCGCAATCCGATGGTTCATAGACGGATTCACCCAACGCAGTAAGATTGACGTGAGTCTCGATATGCCATCGGGACTCGACCGGATGACAAGTGAGTCGGAACTTGCGATTTTCCGCATCGTTCAAGAATCCCTTACAAATATTCACCGTCACTCTGGAAGTCTGACTGCAAGAATCCAGTTGGCTAAAGAAGACGGATGTCTCCATTGTAAAATCTCTGATGATGGGAGAGGGATACCACTGGAAAAACAGCTTGAACTCAATTCTTATGGCGTAATGGGTGTTGGTATCAGTGGGATGAGGGAAAGAATCCGACAACTGGGCGGGACAGTCCAGATTGAATCGAATGGACGAGGGACCACTGTTGCCGTTACTTTGCCTTTCAGTCGCGCGCAGGAGTCAGCGGCGGCGAACTCCTAAGAAGCCCGAAGCATCAGGGAATAGAAAATGCAAATCGTTACCAGTACTTCCCACGCAGCACCGACAAATCCTTCGTAATAGGCCGCTTGACCGCCAGCTCGGGCGAATCGGCTCATTTCCGGGAGAGACACGGTTTAGGCATGTATTTATTGGAGAAATTTGGGGTGGGAGACGGGGATTGAACCCGCGACATTCGGTGCCACAGACCGACGCTCTACCAGCTGAGCTACTCCCACCACTTGTTTCAGTTTACCACGCCACCATACTGCACAAAAGAGCATCGCGCCAGCTCATCATGACCTGCAAGGATCTTCATCGAAGTCCCAGTACCCGATTCTCAACTAAAAACCCTTCTCGCAACTTTGGTATCCAATTGGTGTTCAACAGTATGTTCAGGCTTTTCGCTCCAGTCAGAATTGCTTGAACCTTCCAGATCCTCTAAGGTTTATACTAAGCAATGCGGATCGGAGGGAGGTCACAACATGCGCTTTATGAAATACGCTGCGTTACTCGCAGTCTTGCTTTTCGCCGCTGCCGGACAAGCCAAAGCCCAGGTCTCTGTCGGCATCGGTGTTGGCCCCGTGGGAATTGGCATCGGTCCAGCCCCGGTCTGCGCTTATGGGTATTACGGCTACTATCCATACGCTTGCGCACCCTATGGCTACTACGGTCCTAGCTACTTCGTTGGCGGCGTCTTCATCGGCGCTGGTCCCTGGTATCACGGTGGCGGCTACTACGGTCGCGGCTATTACGGTCACGGTTGGTATGGTGGAGGCTACTATGGACACCCCGGCTACGGCTACGGCAGGCCCGGTTACGGTTATCGGCCAGGCTACGGCAGCAGCCGCCCAGCGTACAGCTACCATGGAGCCGCCGTTCGCGGCCCCGTAAGTGGTGGATACCATGGGGGTTACACCGGTGGCGGGGTCCACGCAAATAGCCTCGGCGCAGTCCACGGTGGCGGTGGTGGGTTTCATGGAGGTGGGGGTGGCTTCCACGGCGGTGGAGGCGGGCACGGCGGCGGCCACCGCTAAACCGGCACGCTGGATTTTATCTCAGCGACCTTCTGCCCAACCTCAGTCATCTTCACGGCTGGCAGCAACTCTGCCAGCCGTTTTTTTGACTCCTTATGAACCCTTGCGCGCTCCGTTTTGCCTCATCTGCTCATAACCCACTAGAAACCCTCCGACCATATCCCCGCAGACCAACTCCTACCCCTTGTTAGACTTACTCAGGGAAGCGTGTGTCCCCACGCATGAATCCGCAAGAGTCGGACCGTCTCCATTTCGATTTGCAGCTCGCCTACGCGCGACCCGTCGTCGCGCTGCTTGCCGCACTTTGTCTCCTTCAACTGGGCAAGGCCCGCGAAAGTGAACGGCCCCTCTCCCTGCTGATTGCCTACATGGTGATCGCCATGCTGATTCTTCTTCTTGAACGCATCTTGCGCCGCTTTAAATGGCATCTCCCTTTAGTGTGCGACATGTTCGTCGTGGGCTTTTTTCTCTATCTCTCCCCCGAAATGCTGCCCGCCTGGTTCTTGCTTTTCTTCGTAGCCTTCGCTGCGGGTTATCGCTGGAACCTCAAGTTTTCCCTCTTCCTGTGCTTTGGCCTTCTCATGCTGGCCATAGCTCTCAAGATGCAGCGCGTCGATGAACCTGACGGCATCCATCATCTCTTCTATTCCCTTCCTTTTTATGCCGCAACATTTCTTGGCGCTGCTGGCGTGGCCTTCCTCGGCGACCGCAATCGCCAGTTCGCCTACCAGCAGGAATTTCTGGCCCTCCTGGCCACCACCATGCACGTGGACCTCGGTCTGGCCGAATCCCTTCGCCTGCTTCTTGAAGAATTCGCCCAGGAATTTCACACCGAAGAAGTTCTGCTGGCCTATCGCGACATGGATCTTGAGCGCATCTTTATTTGGCGCTTGAAATCTGGCGAGAGTGAGCGCCTCATTCCAGAAAATATTCCTCTCACCCGCGCGGATGGTTTTCTTCTGGACGATATGGATGCCTCTCTTTGTTGGAATTCACTCGAGGGCCGCGGCTCGGGTTTTGGTTGGGATCGCCGCAATGGCCAGCTCCTCAAAACACTTCCGCGGATTCCGGGCCCAACGCAGCAGGAACTCGGCATCAAGAACCTCATGTCCGTCGCCTTCGATCAGAACAACTATCCTGCGGGGCGCATCTTTCTGGTCAACCGCGAACCGGCGAGGGAACCCTTCAGCAAGCAGGACTTAGCCTGGATGGAGCGGATCTCTCAGCACGTCAGCGCATCCCTCGAAAATGTCTTTCTTCTTCGCCATTTGCGCGCGCGCGCCATCGAAGCCGAACGCTCGCGCATTTCCCGCGATCTTCACGACGGCATTCTGCAGACCTTGCTGAGCATTGAGATCCAGCTCGATGTCCTCCGCCGCAAAGTAACCACGCAACCCGACCAGATGGAGTCCGGCCTCAGTTCGCTGCAACAAACCGTAAAAAACGAAGGAGCGGAGCTCCGCCACCTGGTTACCGACCTCCGTCCCCTTCGCGTTCAGTCCGCCGATCTGGTCGATTTAATGCGCGGTTTTGCCGAACGTTTCCGCAATGAAAGCGATCTACCCCTCGATTTGCTCATCGATTCCGCCGATTTGCACGCTCCTGACCGCGTCTGTCGCGAGATTTTCCAGATTTACCGTGAAGCACTCAACAACATAAAAAAGCATGCGAAGGCTTCCCATGTCGTGGTAAAACTGTCGCAGGATGATAGCCGGCTCGTCTTGGTGGTGGACGACAACGGCGAAGGTTTCAGCTTCGCTGGCCGATTCACCGGGGATGAACTCGACCGCCTACGGCTGGGTCCGATTTCCATTAAGGAACGTACGCGCACGGTCGGAGGAGTTTTGACTGTGGAGTCAAACCCAGGGCATGGTGCGCGTTTGACGATTGAGGTACCTCTCGGCTGACGCTCTATGGCGAAGACAAAACAACAAATTCGAGTTTTGATGGCGGATGATCACGCGATTTTTCGTGATGGTCTTCGCAAATTGCTCGATGGTGACGAAGATATCACCATCGTCGGAGAGGCTCAGAATGGTGCGGAATGCATCAAGCTGCTCGCCAAGCTGAAGCCTGACATTTTGCTTCTCGATCTGCGCATGCCCGATAAAGACGGCCTCGCGGTTCTCGAAGAAGTTAATTTCGATACCATTCCTACGCGCGTCATCGTTCTCACTGCGGCTGAAGACGATCGCGACGTCGTTCGCGCCATGCGCCTTGGTGCTCGCGGTGTGGTTCTTAAACAGTCCGCCACCGATCTTCTGGTGAAAAGCATTCACCGCGTCCACGCCGGAGAAATCTGGCTCGACAATCGCATGACCGCCGAAGTGATGAAGGCCTTCGCTAAGTCTTCCGAATCCGGCCCTCGACGGGAAAAGCCTTTGCTGAGCGATCGAGAAAAAGAAATTGTTCAACTCGTCGCACAAGGATTTCGCAACAAGGAGATCGGCGAAAAGCTTTTCATCTCCGAGCAAACCGTCAAGAACCATCTCCACAACATCTTCGACAAACTCGGCGTCTCCGATCGCCTCGAACTGGCCCTCTATGCGATCCATCACCGCCTGATCGACCACTCCTAAGATCGGGCGCCACGCTCACTCTTGACTGCGCTCTAGGGATTCCCGGACGTCCCCTATCCTTGTGCGAGTAGGACTCCTCCTTACGCCCTCGCTCGATCGTGCCCCCGGCGGGATGGCCCTCCACCACAACCCAAGGTCCCCGATCGAGGGTTGTAACGCTCACGTGCAAAGGATTGGCCCTCTGGTCTTCGCGCCGTCTTTCCAGGTTTTAGTACTTAAGTACTTTTCCCACTCCATTTTTTTTTGAACCCCCAGTCCTATTGTTCTCTATCCCCCCCGCGGATACACTCGGTCTTTCAAATAGGGAGGTTTCCTGTGACCGGCTCTGAACGCCGCACGACCCAACGGTTTTCCATGCGATTGCCCCTCACTGTCCGTTGGACAACTGGCGCGGCGGTCGGCGAAACCGCGACGGAATCCCGCGATGTCAGTTCTCGTGGCGTGTATTTCTTCTTATCCAAAGATGTGAAAGAAGGTTCGGCTGTGGAGATCCTGCTCACCTTGCCGAACGAGATTACTCTCGCTGGGCCCGTCCGCGTTCGCTGTCTCGGGCGTGTACAGCGCACGGAAGCCCGCGAAGAAGGCGCCGTCGGTGTAGTCGCTGCCATCGAGCGGTATGAGTTTCTGCGAGCCGCCGAAGACGCCTAACGTTTTTGGCTGCTTGCAGCTGACGAAGACTTTCTGTACGAGTTCCTTGCTCGCTCACTGCGGAGGCGGGCGGGAATAGCCGGGGTGCCTCGGCCCCTCAGCGGAGCCCCCGGCTGAACTTTTTTTCCTTCCTGCGGGCTTTCCCGGTCCTCGTGACTACCAGGCTTCCCCTGTCCCTCCGGTCAGGCGATTTCCACAACTCCTTTAGGCCATCATCAGTGCATCCCGCCCACGGGTAATTCAACAATCCTCCTGTAGGAGGACAAGGATGAGACTATGCCGGAATGGCCGGCAGACCTGCACAAATTCACGCAAGCCCCCTCCACCCATCCGCTCGTGGAGCGCTTCGCCTCGGCGGAGGAGCTGGCCGAATTCGGCGCGGTTCCCCCCGATCCCGAAATCGAGTCGCAAATCCTCGCTTTGCTTACAGCACAAATGCAAGAGGCTTCGCTAGAAACGGAACCGACAGGTGTCGCCGTTCATTTTCCGTCAGCGGTAATCTCCGAAAAAAGCTCCGCGAGCGAACCCGAGCAAATTCCCGAGGACTTGCCTGAGCCCGAAGCGACACCCTCACCAGCATTGGCCTTTTTCCTAGCGCAGCAAATTGACGCTCCTGCTCCTGAGGGCGAAAGTCTCGCAATCCGATCCTCGCCAGCACTCGGCCAATCGCCCACAGAAATTGCCCAGCATGGATCTCTCGCGGAGCCACCTGCGCAGGAACCGCGGCAGCCCACGGACCTCCTCGAATTTGCCGAAATTCTTGACCAGCACCGCCTCTGGGTGGACTCCAACCAGAAAGAGGGCACCTGTGGCGACCTTAGCGGCATGGATCTTTCCGGCCGCGATTTGACCGCAGTAAATCTTCATGGCGCGCAACTGAACAAAACGAATTTGCGCGGCGCGGATTTGTCGATGGCGAATTTGCGCGGCGCGAATCTCGTCGAAGCTGACCTGCGCGAAGCCAACCTTCTTGGGGCGGAATTTTCCGGGGCAAACTTGATGAGCGCAAATCTTTATGGTGCGCAAGGCCTGTGGGCCGGCCGTCTGGGCGGTACGAATCTTTTTGAAGCCACGCTCCCCGAATCGGTCGCCGCTCACGACGGCGGCAAAACCATTGCGCAATCCACGCAATCCGCGCGTCGCTTTTACCTTATCGTAATTTCGTTCTGCCTCTTCGCCTGTGGACTGATCGCGCTCACCACTGACGTCCGCCTGCTTCTTGATCAAGCCGCGCTCCCTGGTTCGCGCATACCCAATCTCCTCCCGTTGCAAGGTTTCTACCTCGGAGCGCCGCTGCTGCTGAGCATCCTTTACTTCCGTCTGCAGTTCTTGCTGCTGCGTTTGTGGGGAAGCATCGGTGCGTTGCCGGCCATCTTTCCCGACGGGCAAACTCCAGAGAAGGATGGTGCCTGGTATTTGATGGGGCCGATCCGCCCGCATCTGCGCTGGCCGCAGGATCCGCGTTCGCCGCTTGCGATGGGCGAGAGCATCATGGCGAGTTTGCTGGCGTACTGGGCTGTGCCGGCTACTTTGGTTCTTTTCTGGTTGCGTTATTTGGTGATGCAGGATTACCGCGGCACGCTCCTGCAACTTTTCCTTTTCACGCTGGTCACCGCCGCGGCATGCGGTTTGCCTCGCGTCGTTGCGCGCGTGCTGCGTCCCGGTGATTGGGCGGACGAGTCCACCGCAAATTTCACGCGCGACGTTCTCTCCGCGCTCCGCGTTCCTGTCGCTATGGGCCTGGCGCTGTTCCTCTTGTCGCTCGGCGTGATTCACGGCTTGCCCGCCGATCAATCCATCCGGCCGGAAATCGGTCGCGCCAATCCGCGCCGCTGGGCAGCCACGGCGTTGCAATCCGTTGGCTATCGTCCCTATGCCGACATTACCGAAGAGAGCGTTTCGTCTTCGCCCGCAAAAGATTTTGCCGCGGAGGTCCCCCGCGGCGAAGACGCTTCCGGCCCGCGCTTGAACCAAATGAACCTCCGCTACGCACGCGGTTATCGAGCGGCATTTGCCAACGCGCGGATGTGGCGCGCCAATCTTGAAGGCGCTCGCCTCTCTGAGGCCGATTTTCGCGGCGTCAACTTGCGCGAAGGCGTTTTGCGTTCCGCGCAGCTCGACCGTTTGCTTGCCGCGAAATCCAATCTCGTTTCTGTCGATGGCCAGTGGGCCAATCTTTCCGGTGCGGATTTCCGCAGCGCCGATCTTTCCTTCGCCAATTTTGAAGGCGCCACACTTTCCACAGCAAACTTTACCCGCGCCACGTTGTACGCGGTGAATCTGCGCCGAGCCAACCTGCTTCGCGTCGACCTTTCGCACGCCGATGTCCGCGACGCCAAGATGGAAGAGGCGTATATTTCGCTCGCCACTCTTGAGCAGACCGATCTTTCCGCCGCGAAGCTGCAAGGCGCAAATCTTACCGGCGCGCAAATCAAAGGCACCATTTTGCTCGAAGCCGATCTGTCCCGCGCCGATCTTCGCGGCGCCATCCTGACTGGCGCGATTGTTCGCCAAGCCAAACTCGATGGCGCGCTCCTTGATGGAACCGACCTGCGCGGCGCGCTCGGCCTAGAAGCGTGGCAACTTTGTACTGCCAAAGGCTGGCAATCTGCGCTGCTCGACGCTGACATCCTTGCCGCTGCCAACCAACTCTGCGGCACACCCAACGCTCTGCCCGCTCCCAACGCTGTACCTGGCGCTAACGTCGTTCCGCCGCTCCATCCGTAGGCGTCTTCCCCCTTAGCGCCGTGGGTAGGGCATCCCGGGCGCGCTCCTAGGCCTTCCGATAGAAGTAGCGGGACCCTAGTCAGCAATCCATGCCCATTTTTGCCCCACGGTTCGCACCATTCCTGTTCGGTGTACTATGGCCTTGCCTTTTCATGACCGGAATGGAGTGAATTCTATGACAAACGTCGAGGTGGTGCTGGCGTTTATCGAGGGCATCAACCGGCACGATGTGCAGAGGCTTTCCGGATTGATGACCGAAGATCATGTGTTTATCGATTCGCTAGGGCATACCGTGAACGGGCGCGAGAAAATGGTGGATGGATGGAAGCAGTATTTCGCATTTTGCCCCGATTATTGGTTGTCGCACCAGGAGATCCTCGAGCGCGGAAGATGGGTAGCGGTATTTGGGGCGGCAGGAGGTACGATCGCCGCAGACGGCAATCTACCTGCCGAAAACAAATGGCAGGTCACGGCGGCGTGGCTGGGCGCTGTCGAAAAGGGACTCCTAAAAGAATGGCGGGTTTATGCGGATAACAAACCGGTGTATGACATTTTAAGCAGAGGAAAGAAGTAGAGCCCTGAGAAGCTAACGAAAAATCGCACCCGCAAAAATCTGGGGTGCGGCACTTTAACGGAGAGGAAGACACATTTTGCGGGAAGGGTGAGCGCTAGTAGTGGGTTGTGCTGGGGCGGTTTGATAGATTGGGATAGACGAGGTGACCTTTTGAGGATGTGGGAACGGCGGCGGAATTTCCATCTTGCAGTAGGGCTGCTACTGTCTGGGACAGCGATTGCCTTGGCTGCTGTTGCTGTCGGCGAGCAGAACCAAGGTGGAGGAAAATACGCCGAAGGAATGCACACGGCGCCTCCGTATTGGGCTTATGCGGTGAATCCACCGGCTGCGAAGAACGATCGCAAAGCCGACGTTGTCGATGCGTCTCTGCGCCGTGTGCCCAACAGCGAAGCAGCGTTTACTGTGCTGCAGACGAGCGATTTGTTCTACGTGCCGGACTGGCATCCGGGCGGCCATCCGCCGATGCCGGGAATTGTGGCGCATGGCAGAAAGCCAAAAATTTTCGCGTGCGGGTATTGTCATCTACCAAATGGATTTGGGCGCCCGGAAAATGCGAACTTGGCGGGATTGCCGGCCGACTACATCGCCGAGCAGATGAGCGATTTCAAAAATGGATTGCGGAAGACTTCTGTGCCGGAATTTTTGCCGGCGGTCAGCATGGGGAAATATGAGCAGCTCGCAAGTGAGCAAGAGGTCAGAGAGGCTGCGGCATACTTCACCGGAATAAAACCGAAACCGTGGATCCGTGTGTTGGAAACAGACTCGGTGCCGAAGACGCAGGTAGCCGGGTGGATGCTGGTGGCGTCGGAGCCGCGAGAGATGGAGCCGATTGGCGCGCGAATTATCGAAACGCCGGAAAATCTGGAACGCACGGAACTGCGCGACGACACTTCGGGATTTATCGCTTACGTGCCGGTCGGAAGCATCGCAACGGGTAAGGCCCTGGTGACGACCGGCGGTGAGGGAAAAACTGTGCCATGCGCGACGTGTCACGGGACGGGCCTGCAGGGGATGAAAGACGTGCCGGGAATCGCAGGACGGTCGCCGAGTTACGTGGTGCGGCAAATCGTGGATATGCAAAACGGCCTGCGTGCCGGAGCGGGCTCACAACAGATGAAGTCGGTAGTTGCGAAATTAAATATCGAAGATATGATTGCGATCGCGGCGTACACGGCGTCGCTAAATCCCTAGGATATTAGAGCGGCGCGGTGATGCGCGACCTGCAGGGCTTGAAAGTTCGGCGGAATAGGAATGTATGTTCGAGGTGACGTATAGAGTCGCCGGAACATCGGACGTGCCGGCGATGGCGCGTATTCGCCGGGCGAATAGTGGGAGCGAAGAATATTGGAAAAAGCGAATCGCACGGTACTTACAAGGCGAGCATCATCCTCAGATGGCGTTGCCGCCGCGAATTGCTTACGTGGCCGAAGCGAGCGATTCGGTGATCGGATTTATCGCCGGGCACCTAACCCGGCGGTACGGATGCGATGGCGAGTTGCAGTGGATCGATGTTGTAGCGGAGCATAGCGCGAAGGGAATCGCGGGGGAAATGGTGCGATTGCTGGCCAACTGGTTTGTGGAGCACCAAGCGAAGCGAATCTGTGTGGATCCGGGAAACGACCGCGCGAAACGATTCTATGAGAAGCACGGAGCGGAAAAGTTGAACCAGCACTGGCTGGTGTGGAGCGACATTCAGAGCATGTTCAGCGCTTGAGGTTGCTTACGCCGGTGGCTGCTGCCAGGGATGCAGCCGCGGAAGCCAGCGCGGGACAGCTTTGCAGTAGCTATCGTAGTCGATGCCAAATGTTTTTCGCAGGGTTGGTTCTTCGTAGAACTGGACAAACAAGGCGACTCCCACCACGATCAGTAGCGCTGCAGCAATCAACGGCATACTCGCGCGGCCGAATATGATCCACAAGCTCAGCCAACCGGTGAAAAACCCGACATACATGGGATTGCGGACGTAGCGATAGAAACCAACTGTTACTAATTTCTTAGGTGGAGCGATCGGAGCGGGGGTGCCGTGTCCACTCCAACCAAAATCCCACACGCAGCACAGAGCGACGGCGAAACCCAGGACCGAAGGGACGACAAAAATCCAGCGCCAGCGGGCTGTTTCGCGGACATCGACGCGAAAACCCAGCCAAGAAGGAAGTAGCCAGAACCAGAGGGAAAAGAATGCGGCCCCTACGACGAGCGAAGCAGCGGTGGTCGCCCAATGGGAAAGGTGTCTCATGTCGGGAGAAGCGCCGGCGTGGCCGGTAGTCATCGGGGGCTCCTTTCAAGCGCAGTATGGCGCTAAGTTTTGCCGGCGGCAAGACGATGGTTTTTATTGACGCGAGGGCATTGTGAGGGCAAGCTTGAAATTCTTCCTTTCCTCTACCGCGGAGGAATTCATGAAAAAAGCAGCGATTGGTTTTCGAGTGCACTCCGGATGGAGCGCGGTGGTCGTGGTGTCGGTGGAACGAGGCTTCCTGAAGGTGTTGAGGCGCGAACGGCTTCAGTTGGTGAAAGTGTTCAGCTACAGATTTCGGCAGCCATATCACACCGGAGAGAAGGTAGAGCTGCAGGAAGCTGGCAAATTTATCGCTGGCGTTCAGAAAGAAGCGGAGGAACTTGCGGCTGGCTTTGTGCGAATGACGCAGATTGCGACGGAAAAGGAAGGATATCGAATTGCGCGTGGGGGGATGGTACAGGCGGGGGGGAGGAAGCTGCCGGAACTGGCGAAGGTTTTGGAGTCACACACTTTAATTCATAGCGCGGATGGAGAATTGTTCCGGGAAGCGATTCGCAGCGCGTGCGAAAGGAATGGTGTTCGGCTGAACGGCGTTAGCGCGAAGGAATTGGTGCAGGAGTGCGCTAGGAAAGTTTCAATTGATGAGGCAGAAATTGTGCGGAGGATCAGAGAGATGCGTAAGGCGGTTGGCCCACCGTGGGGAGAGGATGAGAAGTTTGCGGCGACCGTGGCGTGGCTGGCGCTGTTTTCATGATTTGCGAGAGAGCGTCGGCTGAATTTGTGAGCATGCGGGATTTCCGGTAAACTTCCGGGCCATGCGCTATTTTTTGGCCCGGTTGTGGTGTTCGACGTTGAATGTTTTGTGTGGTTATCCGCGGTTTAATAAAGAGAACGACATCGTAGATCACCTGCCCACGCTGGCATTTGAGTGTAATGCGGCCGCGCCAAAGCTAATCGTGGAGTTGGGTACCCGCGGAGGAGTAAGCACCCAGACGCTAATAGCCTGTGCGGGAGCGAATGATGCGGTGATGGTGAGCGTCGATATTGATGATTGTTCGCACGTGGCGAACAATGCGAAATGGTCGTTCGTGCATTCGGATGATTTGAAATTTGCGAAAGAGTTTCCGGAATGGTGCAAGGCGCGGGGGTTAGAGCCGAAGATTGATTTCTTGTTTATTGACACGAGTCACGAATACGCGCACACGGTGGCGGAGATAGCGGCGTGGTTTCCGTTTCTGGCCAAGAAATGCCGGGTGGCGTTTCATGATACGAATTTGTGCTTTGTCTACCGCATGAGGAATGGGAGAAGGGTGGCGAGAGAGAGCGTGCACCGGGCGGTGATTCGAGCGATAGAAGAGTTTCTGGGGATAACGATAAATGAGCATCAGGCGGCGGTGCTGTATAAGGATGGCTGGAGGGTAACGCATGATGCGTTTTGTAGCGGGATGACGGTGTTAGAGAGAAGTTGAAGAGTTGAGCCAAATGGCCACCCGGGAACAGTTGACTATTCGGTGGAGGCGGAGACGATTAGGTTGTGGGAAGAGGAGCCGACGCGGACTCGGCGGGCGGCGGAGCGGATCCAGCGATTCTCGGTTGTGGACCAATATTCGAAGCTGCGTGGGAAGGTGTGCAGAGTGACGTCTTTTGATTCGCCGGGCTGCAAGGTGATGCGGTCGAAGGCCGCTAGTGTGCGAGTGGCGAATTGCACGCCGGTTGGCCGCTGAGCGGGAGCATCGAGATAGACTTGTGGGACTTCGTCGCCTGGCACGGAACCAGAATTGGTGATGCGGATGGAGACGTCGAAACCGCCGTCGGACGCCGGAACAACCCTTAGGCCGGAGTATTTGAACGTGGTGTAGGAAAGGCCAAAGCCGAAGGGGAAAAGCGGGTCTATCTTCTGTTTGTCGAACCAACGATAACCGATGTCCAGGCCTTCCGAGTAGGTAGTCCTGCCGTCGACGCCGGCAGCGGAGCGTTCCGGATAAGCCTGAGCGTTGGCGGCGTAATCTTCAAGACGTTTCGCCCAGGTGAACGGCAGACGCCCGGCAGGGTTTACCTTACCCAAGAGAATGCTCGCCGTTGCCCAACCGCCTTCATCCCCTGGCCACCACATTTGCAGAACAGCCTTTACCTTGCTGAGCCAGGGCAGGGCGACGGGTTGGCTCGTATTGAGAACCACGATGGTGTTGGGATTGACGGCAGCAATTTCTTCGACGAGTTTGTCTTGCTCGCCGGGAAGAGCGAAGTCGGGCTTGCCGCGAGTCCAAAGAAAAACAACGGCGGTGTGCGTAGATTTTGCCGCTTCGATTGCGACTTGATGATTGCGATGGCGTTGTTCTGGAGTGACCCAGCTCAAGCGGATTTGTTCCGGAGCATTCGAACTGTCGCCGCTTGCTGTGACGGCAATTTCGTGAGGACCAGCGCCGAGCGGAACTGCCCGGCGGACGTTATCGAGACCGTCGAGGGTGGGAATAGCGTTGTCTTGCGTGGCGTATTGAATGTCGCCGTGGACAGCCCCCTTGCTGGCACCAGTTCGGCCAATCTCCTTGCCATCGATTGAAAGCGTTCCGCGCGCGCCCAAAGCCTGCAAATAAATCCAATATTCTCCAGTCGCGGGGACGGTTAGCGTGCCCTTCCACGCGAAGGTTCCGTTGGCGGGGAGAGATTTTTTGTTGGAGTGAGTGAAATTGAGTTGGGCGTCGACGGAAGTTTCTCCGGCCGCATCCGTGCGGAGGAGACCTGGCTCGCCCGTGTGCGAGAGAAAGGAAGCATCGATGGGTGTGCCGGTCATGTCGTCGTCGACTGCGAAAGTGATATTGGCTTCGGGGGCAAATTTTCTGAGGGCGTCCAGAGGGCCGATTTGACGATCGACGAGGCCGGGGGAACGTTCTCCGAACGTACCGATGGCAGCGACTTGCCCGGCAGTAGGGCCGATCAAGGAGAGGGACTGAAGATCGGATGGCTTTAGCGGGAGTGCTTGCTCGTTCTTCAGAAGAACGGCGGCGTCTTCGGAAGTTTTCCGGATGACCGCTGCGTTTTGTTCGATGTCCTGCGGAGTGATGGTGTGCTTTTGTTTGCCGTCGAGATAGCCGAAGCGAACCATTTCGTAAAGAACCCTGCGGGCCGCCGCAGTAATCGTGGCTTCGGTGATGGTGCCATCCCTTAGCGCAGCCCAGATCGTCGTGCCATCGGAATCGTGAGGGAATCCGGAGAGAGTGTCGCCCTTTGGCTGAGGTTCTTCAGGAACTGAGCCACCGAGCAAGCCCGCGACGAAAGCCATGTCGGGCTCCGGGCGCGGCGCGTTGCTTGGCGGAGTGGAGAGGAAAAATGTATTCATCAATGCGCCAAACGGGCTGTCGGCAGCAACGATGCCGGGCATTTCCATGTCGAGACCTTGATTGATGAACAGGGCACTGTGCACTCCGCCCCAATCGGAAGTGACAAAACCTTTGAAGCCCATTTCCCCTTTGAGAATTGTCTTAAGAGTGTCGGCGTTGCCGCATGCGAAAGGTCCGTTGATACGGTTGTAGGAACACATGACGGAAGAGACACCCGCTTTGACGGCTTCGGCGAATGGCGCAGCGTAAACTTCATGCAAGGTTTGCTGATCGACGAAGATGTTGTAGGAATTTGAGTCGTAGGCGATGTAATGCTTGGCTTGGGCCATGACACGTTGCGCCTGGGCACCACGAATCTCTGCTGCGCCCATTCTTCCAGTGAGGAATGGATCTTCGCCGAACGTGTTGTAGGAGCGATGAGATGTAATATCGCGATCAATGTTGATGAAGGGTTGCAGAACAACGTCGATACCGAGAGCACGGGCTTGGCGACCAATGACGGCGCCGTTCGCTTCGGCGTCCTTGACGCTGAACGTGGCAGCCACACCCATGGTGGCAGTTTCGGCTTGCGCGGGAACGCGCGTGAGGAGGCCGGGAGGGCCGTCAGCGAAGCGCAGCGAAGGAATGTTAAGGCGGGGAACTCCAGGGAGATAGCCGGCTTGGCCTTGATAGGCGGAGGGATCTTCGATGCCTCCGCGGATGAGATTCATTTTTTCTTCAAGCGTGAGTTGCTCGAGAACTGTATCGATGCGGGATTCGCTGACGCTGTCTGCGGGGACGACTTGAGCCGGGGAAAGAGTAGCGGAGAGGCCGAAGAGGATAAAAGCGCAAAGACACTTCCTTGGCATGAAGAACATATAGGTCCTTCCGTTCAGAGAATTGGTTGAGACTGCGAGCCCTACCCCTGCTGTTCTGAGGAGAGTTTATATCACAAGGGGGAAGGGATTATGGACGAGCTTGAATGCCAAAGGAGGAAAAAATCGGGGCTACCCCGAAATGCGAGATGGCAAGGGAGTGAACTCTGACGAGCTATTTGGGGGCGGAGGATTCGCGGAGGAGGACGACGTCGCTGTCGCTGTGGTAGCGGATCAGGGCCAGCTTGGAAGAGTCAGTGCTCCAGTGGCCAAGGAACGAGCTGGGATCGGGCATTGCGAAAGCTTAGATGGAGGGAAGAAGCAAGTCAACGCGTCGGCATTTTGCGGCATTTTGCGAGAGGCCTGATTCTAGCGAAAGGCAAGCTGGATTAGAGGGTATGAACGGTGGATAATAGCCGGACCGCGTGGTGGTAGGCGGCGGATACACGGCGACAGGCTAACGATGATATTGCAGCAACAGAACGATCCTCTGGTGGTCGTCCGGCAAACGGATCACGCATATCTTGCGGGATTTTTTGCGCGCGAGTTGGGGAATGAAGCCTTCGAGAAGCCCGAGCCGTTTGATTCGTTTTGCCTGGCGGCGGCGGAGCACGATAACGGCTGGCAGGAATGGGAATTGGCGCCGGGAGTCGATCCTAAGACATTTGCGGCCTATTCGTTCATGACAATCCCCACGGAAGAGCACATCGCTTTGTACCAGCACGGAATTGAGCGCGTGGTGAAGGCGGATTTGTACGCGGGGCTGCTGGTGGCCGGACATGTGGCCGGACTTTATGACCGGGCGCATGCCACGATGCCAGGATATTCGGCGAAGTACGTGAAAGGCAACGAGCAGCATTTGGCCAATGATTTTGTGCAGAGACTGCGATTGCAGCAACTGCGATTGAAATTGGATCTGCGTAGCGATCCAGCGAAGAAACCGTTCACGGATGAGAAGTTAATCAAGATGAATCAGCAGCGCTTAGATGCGCTGGACAGGTTATCGCTGTATTTCTGCATGGGGGGGAACAACGATATCGTGATTGAAGGCGTGCCGATCGACGAACAGGGCGGAGAAGTGGATTGGGAGTTACGGTCGATCGGCGGATATGAATATTCACTGGCACCGTATCCGTTTCGAAGAGATCCGCTGCAGTTTGCGATATTGGCGAGGCGAATTCCGAGGATGCGATACACAGACGATGTGGAATTACAAAAGGAGTTGGCGGCGGCGCCGTTTTTTAATTTGAAGTTTACGTTGCGTTCCGGAGCGGCAAGCGAGACGTCGTATGCTGCAGGGGCATAGGGGCGGCGGAAGCGGGGCTAGAGAATCAAGGGTGACGCGCTGAGCATCGCGCAGGATCAGCATTTCGACCTGGGGGCCGGCAGCCGGCGCAAAGCGAAGAAAGCTCTCCTTTTTCTTTGTTGGGATAAGGCTAGGCTGGGGAAGTGGGGCCAGGCGCGCCGGGGGCTGCGAAATTTTCGGCGGCGGCTGGGGCAGTGGGGAAGATCTCGACAAGCTTGTCCACTTTAGTCATCTTGAGCGTGCCTTCGAGCATTCCTTTCACACCGGCGAGGCGTAGGGAACCACCTGCCTTTTTCAGTTCGGAGTGTGAGCGGACGAGCGAGCCGATCGCCGAACTGTCGATGTGAGTGATGTGCGTGAAATCGAAGATGACGCGATTCACCTTGTCGGCAATGAGGGTGGCGGTTTCCTGTTCAAGGCGGCGGCAGTCCGTGCCGGCATGAATGCTGCCTCTCATTTCGATGACGGTGATGCCGGGCTTAATCTGATGTTTGGAGAGATGCAGAATCATACTTCCCCTTCATACGGAAATTGGCGAATGAGGCGAACGCAGTCGCCCAATGCGCCGTAAAGATTGCTGCCCCAGCCACAGGGCGTGAAGGCAGCGGTTTTCTGATTCAAGGCTTTGTCTGCTTCGGCGAAGAATTTCACGTGCTGGCCCGGGGGTGGAGTAGCAAATTCTTTGACGGTAATGATGAAAGCAATTTCCGCGCCCGCCTGGCGCTTCACTATGGAAAAATGGCGAAGTTGGGCAAGTTGCTCCGCCGGGTTTTCTTGAACATACATCCAGTCGCTCATGAGTTGGTCCCTCGATCTTCGCGCACGAACCCGAAAAATGGCGAGAATAATGTAGCGAATGTTAGGCTAGCAGGGCTCGCAAGTCAACGCGAGCAGGTTGTAGTATCCTACGGGAAAAATTCGGATACACCCTGCCAGGGGAGCGTAGAAGCTTGTCAGCAGGCCATTTGTACTTGACTTTCGAGGCCAAGACGTACATCTTTTAAAGCTTTGCTCTACCTTGCGGTTGAGCCAGTACTGAGGGAGAAGCAAAAAGAGTGCCTATGACCAAAGTCAGACTGTGTTTTCACGATCGCTGTTTCGATGGAACCGCTTCCGCGGCACTTTTTTATCGCTTTTACAAGGAAACGTACGATCCCAAAGCTGAATTTCATTTCAGCGGGATGACTCACAAGGCGAAACACCCGTGGGAAGAAGGGTTGTTCGACGGGGATGAGAACGCGATTGTCGACTTCAAGTATTCCAATAATCCAAAGGTTACCTGGTGGTTTGACCATCACCAGAGCGCGTTTCTTACGCCGGCTGACGCGGAATATTTCAAGAGATTTCCAGGCAAGCAGATGTTTTACGACCCGACGTATAAGTCGTGCACGAAATTGATTGCGACTGTAACGAAGGAAAAGTTTGGCTGGGACACCAAGCCGGTTAAGGATTTGATTCATTGGGGCGATATTATCGATGGAGCGCAGTTTCCGACGGCGCAATCGGCGACGGATCTTGCCGATCCCGCGACGCAACTTGCGCTAGTGATTGAGGCGGCTCCTGAGGACGGAATACCAGCGAAGCTAATTCCGGATCTGGCCTACAAATCGTTGGCCGACATGGTGAAGCTACCGATTGTTGCGAAACATCTTGGGCCATTGTTGGAGCGGCACCGTAAGTCGATCGATATTTTGAAACAGCGGATTGAAGCGAGAGACGGAGTGATCTTCTTTGATGTGAGCGATCTAGATCTGGAAGGTTACAACAAGTTCGTACCGTACTTATTGCACCCGGAATGCGTGTATTCGGTGAGCGTGAGCGCGTCAGGCACGCGGGCCAAGGTTTCGCTGGGAACGAATCCGTGGAATCAGGCTAAGGCGGATCAGAATCTGGCGTCGCTGGCGGAGAAATATGGCGGTGGCGGACATCCTAGGGTGTCGGCGATTTCGTTTGAACCGCAGGATCTCGAGCGAGCGCGGCAAGTGGCCAAGGACTTGGCGGCGGTTTTGCGCGGGGAAGGCGCCGGCCTGATTTGATTTTGTTCGCTGGGGCACGATTTAGGGCGAATTTGGCGCTTATTTGTGAATTGCTGCCAAGAAGTGTCGACAGGAAATTAATAACTATGTAAAATAAATAATTGTCCGTGGTCCGGTAGCTCAATGGTAGAGCAGCTGACTCTTAATCAGCGGGTTGCAGGTTCGAGTCCTGCCCGGATCACCAGAATACCCAATAAAACAAAGGCGATTTCGAATTCAGGGAAACGGTGTGTTTTTGCTGTTTTCTAGTTTGCTACTAGTTTGCTACCCCAGGCATTGTGATGAATACCTGAAAAAGA
>DATFZN010000153.1:0-16477 GCA_035314425.1 Candidatus Acidiferrum sp.
GCCTTCGCCTCCCAGGGGCTCGCTGTTCTTCGTGAACTAGGAATTCCCGATGCCGCCGAGCACGTCAATCCTAACGGCGGCGCGATCGCGATTGGCCATCCTCTCGGTGCTAGTGGAGCCCGACTTATCACCACCGCGACGTATCAGCTCCAACGTACCAAGGCGCGCTACGCTCTATGCACCATGTGTATCGGCGTCGGCCAAGGCATTTCTGTAATCATTGAACGAGTCTAAATTTCCAGGATCTGAGCGCCCGATGAATCTTCTCGATGAACTATTTCGTAGCGAACAGCTTGAGCACGTTTTCTCTGACACCGAATCTCTGCAAAGTCTCCTGCACTTTGAAGCGGCGCTCGCGCGTGCGGAAGCGGAGGTGGGAATCATCTCTGAACCTACTGCTCGTGCAATTGTTTCCAAATGCCAGGCGGAGCTTTTCGACCAAAAAGCAATCACCACAGGAACCGCGCTCGCAGGGAACATCGCAATTCCCGTCATAAAGCAATTAATCGCATTGGTCTCGAAAGATGACAAGGACGCGGCCCACTTTGTCCATTGGGGTGCCACCAGCCAGGACGCCATCGACACGGCAGCAATGCTTCAATTGCGTCGCTCATTTGAGTTAATCGATCGCGACCTGCGCACGCTTATCGATACTCTCGCGGCTCTTGCTGAAACTCATCGTCACAGTTCCCTTGTGGCACGCACCTGGATGCAGCAAGCGCTTCCCACTACTTTCGGTTTCATCGTCGCTGGATGGCTCGACGCAATCTTGCGAGACCGGGTTCGGTTGAACGAACTCCGCACTCGCGCTCTTACGCTGCAATTTGGCGGGGCAGTCGGCACCCTTGCCGCTCTTGGCGATCGTGGCCCCGCCGTGGCAAGGGCCCTCGGTGAAGATCTTCGCCTCGAACTTCCCCCTGCCCCTTGGCACAGTCACCGCGATCGCTTCGCCGAAGTCGCTACCACCCTGGGCCTCTGTTGCGGAACTCTGGCCAAAATTGCCCGCGACATCTCCCTGTATTCGCAAACAGAAATTGCCGAACTTTCTGAACCCGTCGTCGAAGGCCGCGGTGGTTCCTCGACTATGCCCCACAAGCATAATCCATTAACCTGTGCTGTTGTTTTGGCAGCCGGCGAGCGCATCCCCCCGCTGGTCAGCACGATGCTAAGCTCCATGATTCAAGAACACCAACGCGGCTTAGGCGGTTGGCACGCTGAGTGGGAAACTCTACCTGACATCGTCCGCCTCACCGGTGGCGCTGCTCACCACTTGGCTCGCATGTTGCCCCACCTCGAAGTTCACACCGACCGCATGCAGCAGAATTTGCAAGTTACGAATGGGTTGATTTTTGCCGAAGCGTTGACATTCGCGCTTGCCAAACACATCGACAAATCGCAAGCTCACCAGCTCGTTGAATCCGCATGCCAGAAGGCGATTAGCGAAAAACGTCATCTACAGGCGGTCATTGAAGCTGATTCTTCCCTGAACGCGTACATACCGGCGGCTGAACTTCCTACTTTCTTTGATCCTGCAAAGTATTTGGGCAGTTCCGATGTTTTTATCGACAACGTTCTAAGGGTTGCTGCTGCTCAATCTACTGCAACACCGCATTCCACTTAGGGGAGACGATGCCTACTGCCAAATTGCCTGACGCGGAACTTTATTATGAATTTTGTGGCGCGGAAAGTGCAGAGGTCCTAGTTCTATCCAACTCGCTCGGCACCCACCTTCACCTGTGGGACGCGCAAATCTCTGAGTTCGCGAGGCATTTCCGCTTGCTGCGTTACGACACCCGCGGCCACGGCCGATCCTCCGTTACGCCGGGGCCCTACTCCATCTCCCAATTGAGCAATGATGTTTTGCATCTGCTCGAGGCGTTGAACCTTTCGCAAGTCTATTTCTGTGGGGTCTCCATGGGCGGAATGACGGGAATGTATCTCGGCATTCATTCCCCCTCGCGGTTCCGCAAAATTGTCGCTGCGAGCACCGCCGCAAAGATCGGCACGCAAGAGTCCTGGGACACTCGAATTGAAACCGTAAAGAAAAATGGAATGAAAGCCGTGTCAAGCGCCGTCTTGGATCGCTGGTTTACCCCGTCCTTTCGTACGACCCATCCAGCTGAGATCGCCACGATGCAGGGCATGCTGGAGAGCGCCAATCCCGACGGCTATGTTGCAAATTGTGCGGCTGTCCGCGACGAAGATCTCAGGGAATCGCTTGCCAACTCAAAAGTTCCAACTTTGATCGTCTCCGGAACGCACGATCCCGGCACGACACCTGCCGACGGCCGTTATCTCACCGAGCATATCCCCGGCTCGCGCTTCGTCGAACTCTCCGCTTCTCATATTTGCAATATCGAAGCTCAAATCGCGTTCAATCGAGAAGTCTTGTCTTTCCTTCTCGCCTAAGAGGGAGCAACCAAATGGATGACCGCAAACGTCACGAAACTGGGATGCAGGTTCGCCGCGCCGTTCTAGGCAACGCTCACGTTGACAGGGCGCAATCCGAGCAGAACGAGTTCAACGCGGAATTTCAGGATTTAATCACGCGTTACGCTTGGGGCGAAGTCTGGACGCGCCCCGGTCTCGACAAGAAAACGCGCAGTCTTATAACCATCGCTATGATGATTGCCCTCAATCGCCCCGATGAACTGCGTCTTCATCTACGTGCCGCGCTCAACAATTCCGTTACGCACGAAGCAATCCGCGAAGTACTTCTCCACTCTGCGATTTACTGTGGGGTTCCTGCGGCGAATTCCGCGTTTCACATCGCAGCTGAAGTTCTCGCCGAAGCCAAGAAGTAGTATGGTTCCTCTGAGCACCTAGGAAATGAACCGCGGTGTCGTTTTTTGGCAAATTCTTGCCTCTTCGTTCTGTCTCAATCGTTAAACACGTTCGCCCGGAGCGTATACGAACTCAACACCTTCATATAATTCCCTCGCTCAAAAGCGGATGGGTCCGGTACTGAGCCATGGCTCATGCTTCCACACATCTGTTGGACCGACGAGTACTCGTGCTCGTCGAGCCACCGGCTCAGTTCTTTCAGCACGTAGGCTGCATGTTGTACACCATTGCGCAACAGTGCCGATGTCATAAACGCAACTCTTGCTCCTGCCAGCACGCACTTGATCACGTCTTTCGAGGTATGCACTCCACCGGTAATTCCGATGTCCGCCTTCACGTGCCCATATAGAATCGCGGCCCAATGGAGGCGTAGTAATAATTCTTCCGGCCGGCTCAGCGCCAGGCTCGGACTCACACTCAATTGCTCGATATCAAAATCAGGTTGGTAAAAGCGGTTGAACAAAATGATCCCATCAGCATGGGCTTCATCAAATCGCACAGCCATGTTGGCAGGCGCGCTAAAGAAAGGAGATAATTTCACCGCTAATGGTACGCGCATACTCCTCTTCAACTGCCGAACCAGTTCGATGTAGTTCTTTTCTACTTCCACGCCGCTTATCGTCGGATCGGTAACAATCGAGTAGATATTCAACTCAATTGCGTCCGCCCCCGCTTCTTCCATCATTTTTCCGTATTCCAGCCATCCTCCTTTCGAAATTCCGTTCACGCTCGCAATGATCGGGATACCCACGACTTCTTTTGCATGGCGGATTAGTTCCAGGTATCCATCCGGCCCGAGATTGTAAGTCTGCAAGTCTGGAAAAAAATTCGCCGACTCTGGAAAACTCTCGGCTCCACGCGTCAGATCCGCATCGACCGCCATGCTTTCCAGTTCCAATTGCTCTTCGAATAGTGAAGGCAGGACCACCGCTGCAATTCCTTGATCTTCCAATCTCTTGATGTTATCCACCGATTCACAGAGCGGTGAAGCAGACGCTAGAAGAGGTGCCTTCAAATTCAGTCCGAGATAACTCGTTGAAAGGTCGCTCATTCCTCTTCCGCTCCTTTCTTCGCGTTGATCGTCGATTCTTCCGGTTCCGGGGCCGCCATCGGCGCTATATGTGGAGATTCCGAGCGTCCCGCCATAGCCGCCCGATTCGCATATACTCGCCATTGCCGCTCTACATCGTCCTGCGCCAATTTCAGCAATTCGCGCGCGGCCATCGGATCGCTGCGAACCAGCATGGTGTATCGCGCCTCCTGATAGGCATATTCCTTCAGCGGAATACTAGGCGCTTTCGAATCCAGCAGGAATGGATTTTTCCCCTCGGCTCGCAATGCCGGGTTGTATCGCATCAGCGGCCAATAACCAGCCAGCACTGCCTTTTTCTGCTGATCTAGTCCATTCGCCATGTCGTATCCGTGCGCAATGCAATGGCTGTAGGCAATGATCAACGATGGCCCGTCGTGCGCTTCCGCTTCCAGAAAAGCCTTCACAGTATGCGTATCGTTCGCACCCATCGCAACTCGCGCTACGTAAACATATCCGTAGCTGACCATTTCCATCGCCAGGTCCTTCTTTCCAGTAAGCTTTCCGCCAGTCGCAAATTTCGCTACAGCACCCCGCGGGGTCGCTTTAGACATCTGTCCACCCGTGTTGGAATAAACTTCCGTGTCCAAGACCAGTACGTTTACGTTTCGCCCCGATCCCAACACGTGATCGAGTCCACCGAAACCAATGTCGTACGCCCAACCATCACCACCAACCAGCCACACGCTCTTCTTCACCAAAGTGTCTGCAATTGGCAACAGCCCCTGCGCCTCCGGGGAATTCAGCGTAACAAGTTTCTTCTTCAGTTCCGCCACTCGTTTGCGCTGCTCCTCGATCCCGATTTCCTTCTTCTGATCTGCTTCAAGCAGGCCCTTGACCAGCGCATCTCCCAGTTGCCCGCTTAACCGCTTCACGAGCTCCCGCGCATATTCGTTTTGATGATCCACGGCCAGCCGCATACCTAGTCCGAACTCGGCATTGTCCTCGAACAGTGAATTGGACCAAGTTGGCCCGCGGCCTTCCTTATTTTTCGTGTACGGCGTGGTCGGCAAGTTTCCGCCGTAAATGGAAGAACAACCCGTCGCATTCGCCACCAGCAATCGGTCGCCGAACAATTGCGTCAGCAATTTCACGTATGGCGTTTCACCGCAGCCCGCGCAGGCCCCCGAAAACTCAAACAGCGGCTCCAGCAATTGCGAATCCTTCACCTGGCCATGTGACAATCGGTTGCGATCGAACTCCGGCAGCCCGAGGAAGTATTCCCAGTTGACGCTTTCTGTTTTGCGCAGCGGGTCCTGCGGAGCCATGTTGATCGCTTTGTGCTTCACTTCGCTCTTGCTCTTCGCCGGGCAGACTTCCACGCATAGCCGGCAGCCCGTGCAATCTTCGGGCGCGACCTGCAATGTGTACTGCATCATCTCAAACTCGCGCCACCTCGGTTTCACGTGCTTAAAAGTCTCCGGCACGTTATTCAGCAAACTCGAATCATAAACTTTTGCACGAATCACAGAGTGGGGGCAGACCAAAACACATTTTCCGCACTGAATGCAGAGGTCCGCATCCCAAACCGGGATTTCCTTGGCGATATTACGTTTTTCCCACATCGCCGTGCCCGTTGGAAACGTTCCGTCCACCGGCATGGCGCTAACGGGAAGCATGTCTCCGTTCCCGGTGACAATCGTCCCCAAGACATTGCGCACAAATTGCGGCGCCTGCGAGGACACCCCAGGTAGCATGTCGAACACCGCTGTAACCTTCTCCGGCACCCTCACTTCGTGCAAATTTGCAATTGCCTGATCCACAGCGGCGTAATTTTTCTGCACCACAGCTTCCCCGCGCTTGCCATACGTATCTGCGATCGCCTTCTTGATCGCCAGAATGGCCTCTTCCCGTGGCAGAATCCCGCTGATTGCGAAGAAGCATGTTTGCATGATGGTGTTGATCCGGCTACCCATTCCTGCCGCTCGCGCCACCGTATACCCATCGATGACGTAAAATCTCAGCTTCTTTTTCAGAATTGTCTCTTGTACCTGCCGCGGCACATGGTTCCAGATCTCTTCTGGCCCGAATGGTGTATTCAACAAGAACACCGCGCCCGGTTCCGCCGCAGACAGTACATCAATCCGATCCAAGAACTGGAACTGGTGACACGCCACGAAATTTGCTTTCGTGATTAGATAAGTCGACCGAATGGGGTCCGGCCCAAAGCGCAAGTGCGAAACCGTCACTGCTCCCGCTTTCTTCGAGTCATACACGAAATATCCTTGGGCAAAATTATTGGTGCCTTTACCGATGATCTTGATCGAATTCTTGTTCGCTCCCACTGTTCCATCTGAGCCCAACCCGTAAAACAGCGCTCGTACTGTTCGCGGATCTTCCGTGGAAAATTCTGCGTCATACCCCAAGCTGGTGTGCGTCACGTCATCATTAATGCCGACCGTGAAATGATTTTTTGCTTCGGGCTTCTTCAATTCGTCATAAACCGCCTTTACCATCGCTGGCGTGAACTCCTTCGAGGAAAGCCCATAACGCCCGCCAATAATCCTCGGAATCCCCGTCGCCGTGTGCGCTGTATTGCGCTCCATATAAGCGGTCAATACGTCCTGATATAGCGGTTCGCCCAGGCTGCCCGGCTCTTTCGTCCGATCGAGCACCGCAATCGATTTCACACTGGCGGGAATCGCGTCCAAAAACGCCCCCGCGGAAAATGGACGAAACAACCGCACTTTCAGCAACCCAACTTTTTCGCCGCACTTCACCAATGTGTCGACGGCTTCTTCGGCTGCTCCGGCGGCCGACCCCATCAAAATAATCAACCGCTCTGCATCTGGCGGCCCATAATAATCGAACAGTCTGTACGCACGCCCCGTGCGTTGCCTAAAACGATCCATCACGTCCTGCACAATCGTTGGGCACGCACGGTAAAAAGGATTGCATGCCTCACGCGCCTGGAAAAACACGTCTGGGTTTTGCGCAGTGCCGCGAAGGCTCGGACGATCCGGCGTCAATGCCCGCTCACGATGCTGCCGCACAAATTTGTCATCCACGATCGCACGCAGATCATCGTCGCCGAGCGGCGTGATCATGTTCACTTCATGTGACGTCCGGAATCCGTCAAAGAAGTGTAGGAACGGCACGTGCGCTTCGAGCGTTGCCGCCTGCGCGATACAAGCAAGATCACTCGCTTCCTGCACCGAATTCGACGACAGCAGCGCAAACCCTGTTCCTCTTGTCGACATCACGTCGCTGTGATCCCCAAATATCGACAGCGCGTGCGTCGCCAGCGTCCGGGCCGCCACGTGAATCACCGCCGCAGTCAATTCCCCCGCAATCTTGTACATGTTCGGGATCATCAGCAGCAACCCCTGCGACGCCGTAAATGTCGTCGCCAGCCCTCCAGCCTGCAGCGCACCGTGCATCGCGCCCGCAGCTCCGCCTTCGCTCTGCATCTCCACCACGTCCGGGATCGCTCCCCAGATATTTGTCTTTTTCTCGGAATTCCACTGGTCAGACCATTCGCCCATAGGCGATGACGGCGTGATCGGATAAATCGCAATCACTTCATTCAGGCGGTAGGCGACCGATGCGACGGCCTCATTGCCGTCCACAATTGACATATTTCTGTTCATGTGAGCTCCGGGTTGGTACAAGAAAATGGTAGGTCCACCTGGATGCGAAAGCAACGAAAACATCACTAAAAACGAGGTTATTCACGACATCGTCTGCGGCGTGACGGACGTCACTGCGTGCTCTTCCTTTTCTTTTGCTTTTCTAGCCTGCCGATTCCCATTCGGCTTCCGCCGGCGGCAGCCTGTCCGTATCGCGAGCGAACAAAACATACAAAGTCGGCAACAAATAGATGCTCAGTATCAGTGCGGCAAGCAATCCGCCCACGATCACAATTGCAAATGGCCGCTGAGAATCAGAACCGATTCCTTTCGACATCGCCGCAGGCAGGAGTCCCAGTATCGCCACCAGCATTGTCATCATGATTGGCCTCAGCCGTAACACCGCGCCATGCACCGCCGCGTCTTCAATTGAACTCCCGGCTGCACGCAAGTGATTGATGTACTCCACCATGATCACGCCCGTCTGTACTGACACTCCAAACAAGGCCAGAAATCCAACTCCCGAAGACACGCTAATGTGCTCGCCGGTGATCAACAGTGCCAAAAAACCACCAAGCGGCGCCATTGCCACATTCCCCAATACGAGTAAAGCCCATTTCGGAGATTGGAACATGCTGTAAAGAATCACGTAAATCAGCAGCAGCGTGATCGGCAGCACCAGCATCAGTCGCTTTTCTGACCGCTTCTGACTCTCATATTCCCCCGCCCAGTCCATGTAATATCCCGGAGGCAATTTCACCTCCTTGTTCACCCTCGAAATGGCTTCTTCCACTGTGCTGCCCAGATCGCGCCCTCTCACGCTGTACTTGATGGCAACGTAGCGCGAGTTCGATTCTCGATAAATTTCCGAAGCACCGTCAATCGTCTGCACGTCCGTCACTTGCGCCAGCGACACTCTCTCTCCGGTCGGGGAGACAATTCGAATATTTTCAATGGCTTCTTTCGTGTCTCGATACGGAGCTTGGTATCGAACAGTCAAATCATATCGCCTCTCGCCGTCAAGCACTTGTGTTACAGCTTTGCTGCCGACTGCGGTCTCGACGGCATCCTGAATATCCGAGACGTTAAGTCCGAATCGCGCAGCTTTCGCCCTATCAACCACAAAGTTCAAATTCGGCTGACCCAACACCCGAAATAAGCCTAAATCCTGAATTCCAGGAATGGTTCGCATGATATTCACAATCTGATCTGCCTTGTCTTCCAACGTGCGCAGATTCTCTCCGTAAATCTTCACCGCCAATTCCCCTTTGACTCCGCTGACAGCCTCTTCCACGTTGTCCGAAATTGGCTGGGAGAAATTCCACAAAACTCCCGGAATCTTGCTCACTTCCTTATCCATCGCTGAAATCAGCGCTTCCTTATCTTCTTCGAAGACCGGCCGCCATTGATCTTTGGGTTTTAGGTCCACGAAGTATTCTGTATTGTAGAAACCCGTCACGTCGGTCCCATCATCTGGTCGTCCCACTTGCGATACCACCTGCTTCACTTCCGGGAACGAGGCGAACACGACCCGCGCCTGATTCATCACTTTCGTTCCTTCCGTTGGCCCCGTGCTCGGCGCCAGCGTTCCCCGAGCCCAGATCGCTCCCTCGTCCAGATGCGGCAGAAACTCAGAACCAATGACTCCGCTGTAGAGCAACAAAGCGGAGATCAGCGGGACGCATGCGCCCAGAGTCAACGTGATTTTCCTGTGATCGATGGCCCACCGCAGCGAATGGCCATACCGGTTGCGCAGAAATTCCATCAACGGGTTGTGCCATTCTTTAATTCCTTTGTTGAAGAGCACTTCAGCCAGTACCGGCGCAATGGTCATTGAGAAGATCAGTGCGCCCAGAAGTGCAAATGCCACCGTCCACGCCATCGGCCGGAACAATTTTCCTTCTACACTCTGCAACGTGTAGATCGGCATGTACGCCGTGATGATGATGGCAATGGCATAAAACACCGGCCGCTGAATTTCATGCGCTGCGTCCCGGATTCGTTCCAGTGGAGTTTTCTGCACCGCCCCGGGCAAACCGAAATGCCGTACGATGTTTTCAATCACAACCACCGCACCGTCCACTACCATTCCAAAATCCAGCGCGCCTAGCGAAAGCAAATTGGCCGGAATTTTGTTGAGGTCTAGGCAGATGGACGCAAACAACAGAGAAAAGGGAATCGTCATTGCCACGATCAGCGCTCCACGTACGTTACCCAGGAAGAAAAATAAAATGACGGACACCAAAAGCACGCCTTCTCCCAGGTTGTGCAGCACCGTGTGCGTCGTGTAGTGCACCAACTCGCTGCGATCCAGGAATGGCACGATCCGCACCCCAGGCGGCAGTATCCTTTTGTTCAATTCATCCACTTTTGCGTGGATTCCATCCAGCGTCGAGTCCGACTCCGCCCCTTTTTGCAGCAGCACAATGCCTTCCACAACGTCTGGATCGTCCACGATTGTTCCGTCATCTCGTCGAATCGCTTTTCCTATCTGACCTAAACGGATCTTCGGTCCCTGGGTGACAGTTGCAATATCTTTCACTCTGAGTGGCGTGCCATTCTGCGTTTTTAGAACTGTCTGCTCGATGTCCGCTACGCTCGTGAATAATCCCACCGCGCGAACATTGATCGCTTGCGACCCCTCTTCGATAAAGCTTCCGCCCGCATTTACGTTGTTGTTTGCCAGTTGTTGTTCTACTTGACCAATCGTTAGTCCGTACGAAACTAGTTTCGCTGGATCGACCTTCACCTGGTATTCCCTGGTTGTTCCTCCAAAGCTAGCCACATCCACTACGTTGGGTACCGACTTGAACTGCTTTTCCAGGGTCCAATCTTCAATAGCCTTCAATTCCATCAAATCGTACTTCGGATTCGTGCTCTCGAGCGTGTACCAGTAAATCTGCCCAACCGGGCTGTAATCGGTCCCTATCTGGGGCTGCAAATTATTGGGCAGCGTCACCTGTCCCAAACGCTCCAGCACTTTTTGCCGGTTCCAGTCGTTGTTCGAGGAATCATCAAAAATCAACATCACGCTGGAAATGCCGAACAGTGAAAACGAACGCAAGTGCGATAGATGCGGCAATCCGTTCATCTGGATCTCAATGGGAATAGTTACTTGCTGTTCGACTTCTTCTGCGGCCCGCCCCGGCCACTGCGTAATGATCTGCACGTAATTGTTTGCAACGTCGGGGTACGCTTCGACAGGTAGTTGGTGAAACGAGATGGCCCCCCAAATCAGCAATAGCACTGCTATTGCGAGCACGATGAACCGGTTGTCCAGTGCGAAATCTACGATCGCGCGAATCATCGAATCTTCCTTGTACGGTCTTGGATGCGCATCGGTCCCCTACTCTTCAGTCGTATTTTGCATTACCAGCGCGTTGCCAACGACTTCCTGACCTGGTTCAATCCCGGATGAAATTGCCTGCATTTTGTTCGGAAGATTGGCTCCAGCCTTTACTTCGACGCGTCGAAACTTGCCATTCCCCGCCGGCACGTAAACCCAATCCCGGTCATGCAGGTGCAAAATCGCGGGTGCAGGAACCACAGCAAACCGCTGTTTCTTTGGTCCCTCGAAACTAGCGGTCACAAACATCCCGATTCGCATCAGTCCTTCCGGATTGTCCACCTGCACCCTAACCTTCGCTGTACGCACGTTCGGGTCGAGAATCGGCCCGATATTGCTGATTCGACCCTTGAGTAATTTGTCCGGATACGCGTTCAGCCGTATATCCGCCAACTCTCCGAGATGAACATTGGCGAGATCGTTTTCATAGACGTCGCATACCACCCACACATCGGACAAATCTGATATCGTGAACGGGTTCGCTCCAGACAGACCCTGTACTCCGGAAGCATTGGTCACTTGTTGATCCGTGATCACTCCCGATATTGGCGCAACGATATTTACCACTGCCCCCGGATGATCCTTATCGACTCCCAATACACGCAAATGCTCGAGCGTGGTCTCGACGTCCACCTTAGCTTTCGCATTGGCGTCTTCCGCCACCTGAAAATCATTCAGTGAGATGGCTCCCTTGTCATACAACAATTGCGCCCTTTCAAATTGCTTTTGCGCCAACGCCGCGTCCGCTACGGCCTTTCGGTAATCCGAAAATGCGCCAGAAATATCGGGGCTCTGTACCCTCAGCAGGACTTGCCCTTTCTTTACCGTATCTCCTAGCCTCGCCTTGATTTCCACCACTCGTCCGGTAGCCAGCGAAATCACCGGGACCGTCTTGCTGACATCCGGCGTCACCACACCCGTGACATTCAGCGTTGGTGCGGCAAAGTATTCTGTAGCCTTCACCAATGGGAACTCGTCCGGGTGATCCACCGATAACAGCCCGACGTCTTCCGCCTTCTCCACCTTCGCTGCAGGAGGGGCACCTTTGTCCCCAACATCCACCTTCCCACCGCATCCGACGGCGATTGCACACGCCGCCAATCCCATTACCAGGCAACTCGGTTTTCCCCGCTTCACTGGATCACCTCGCGTCCAACCGCCATATTTAATTGCGCTGCTGCTGTTAGGTAGGAGCCCACAAGATTTACGTAAGAGAGTTCAACGGTCCGGTATTCACCCTCGGCACTTAGAAAATCAAGCAGCGAAGCCCCTCCATGCTCGTAGGAAAACTTGGCCGTATCTCGCACCTGCGCAGCTAACTCCAGATATCTTGCTTTATACGGCCTCAACAAAATCAAATTGCTGTTGACCTGCGCGTATGCCGAATCCACATCGTTGAAAACCTGTGCCTGCTGCGCATCCAACAACTTTTGATTGCGGTCAACGTCCAATTGGGTCCGCAACTTTTCTCCCTGGTTGCGGTCAAAAATCCGCAAAGGAATGCTCACACCGGCTCCAACATATTCACGCAGTTCAGGCTGATAGCTTTGGTACGTTTGCGAGATTGTCGGAAAGCCCGCGTCGATGCTGATCGTAGGGTCTGTCGATCCGTTGGACACCGCTAGGTTGTGATCCGTCTTTGCCTTATCTACGGACTGCAAGGCCGCTTTCAAGTCTGGCCGAGCATCAACTGCGATCTTTCGAAAATCATCCAAAGGGGATAGGCTATCGTTGTACTCAAATAGTCCCAGCACGTCGAACTCGTCGATCGGAGTGCGATCGTTCAGTAGCATCAACAACTGGATCTTCGAAGTGCGCAGATTTACCTCGGCGCTTTGCACATCCGATTCATATTGCACGCGCTGCAATTCCAGGCGATCCAGATCGATCTGCGCGATATCCCCGACTTGAAACCGGTCGCGACTGATCTTCAGTACCTGATCCCAATATTTCAAGTTATCCGTAGCCACCCGCAATACCGCTTTTGCTTGCAAAGCTCCGACAAACGCAGTCCGCAGGGTAAATATAAGGTTTCTTTCTAAGTCCGCTTGGCCGGCGATCGCAATTCCAGTTGCCTTCTCCGCACTTTCCAATCGCAACTCGCGCTTGTGCTGCCGTTCGTGCAGGTAACTCACGGAGGTCGTCAACAGTGATGCGGAAAAAGCGCTTCCCGAGCTGGTGTTCCCAATCTGATCGTAATTCACAGACCACTGCGGGTTTGGCCGCAAAAATGCCGTGATTTCATTCGCCTTCGATTCCTCGATGCCCACTTGACCCGCGCCAAGCGTGGGGTTGTTTGCCTCAAACCGCGCGCGGACTTCATCCCATGTCAACGCTTTCTGGGCGTCGGCATGCCCAGCCAGCAGCACCAGAATCGCGCCAAGGAGTACACCTCTGATAAATCGCTTCATGAATCTAACCTCACCTCTTGATTCTTCGCTGTGAATTCAAACTCGAACCTGAATCCAATGACGCCAATTCCGCTGCCCTGAACCTTCTCAAATTGAGGAGAATAAAGACAATATTCCCTATCGCAATCGGAGTTTGTTACAAATTCGTTAAAGAATGATGGGTAGAATTTAGATGACTGCGGGCGGTGATCGACCGAAACTGGAGTGATACAGAAAGTAATTAAATTCTCGCTTTTTTTGAGCCCCCAATGGCTCAGTCACAGTCTTCAGACGTTTCGTATGCTCGAATCGGGCACTATCGCCAGCCGTGCTTCGCGAGGGTAATAGCAAAATCCGTTCTCTCTGACTGCGAGCCTCCGAAGAGAGATGAGTTTCTGGCTCTTTTTCCAAAGCGGGGAACTGTTCTGGCTTTGCTAGCGTAAACTTCCCGTGGCCGTCATTAATGAGCACCGCAACCAGATTCGAATCGAGCGCGGTTCGCACGACCACATCCAAAACATCGTCGCCATTCACATCGCGCGAAAAGAGTTGCAATCCGCCCGAAGGGGCTGTCAGCCCAATCGCCGAATCAAATCCCTGACTCAGTTGCAGGTGAATGGAATACTCGGTCAGGTAGACAAAAGTCCGATCCGCGTTTACCGTGGCAAAATCCGGTTTCTGATCACCGTCAAAATCAGCGAATATAAAATGTCCCAGGGCTTGACCGGCGCCACCGGAGTTCGAATCTTCCGGCTCCGAGCCAGCCGCGACGATGCCCATGCTTGGGATCAACAAACACAGGATCGTCAGCAATCGCATCGCTTGTACTGTCACTCTGGTTCCGTTCTTCAAGCGGTTTCCAATCTTCGATTGACCCTTGCTGATTCGCCCTCAAAAAGAGAGTATCACTCGCACACACGCGAACGAAATCTTATACCTCACTTCTCAAAGTCTCCCAAAACACTTTTCTCCACCAATCGTCGGTTCAAATCTAGAGCAACCCGCGCCGTGTGACGGAAATCACAATGAGATGTGACGTTGCCCGTGGCCACCTGTGCCTGCTGTCGCGTACCCTTCCTAGAGGGTCATCCACCGTTCATCTCTTAGGCCTTTGGCTGAACGGCTCGAACGCTGGCAACATTATGAAAACAAGGTAAATAACGGAATAGCCCGGAACTTGGAGGCAGTTCCGGCGCTCAGTCTCGGCGCACTTTATTTGCCTCACCTGAGGGTAACAGCCCGGTCACAGCCTGTGAGGAGCGAACAAAAATATGGCGACTAATCCAAATACCACATTCGTGGCTGCTCCCTCCAGCTGGCCAGTGAGACAGGTCCTGATGATGTCCGCAATCTTCTTGCTGATCGGTCTTGCCATCGGCTATTTCCTCCTTGGCGAAAATCTTCTGCCAACTCCGGCAGCCGCAAACGCCCCTGCACTTGCAATTCCTCCAGTCCATGGTGCTTCTATGGGCACCCATCCTGTGCCGACTATGGACCAGATGAAGCAGATGGCCGCCGTGCAAACCAGTTCCTTGATTGAAAAGTTGAAGACGGACCCCAACAACGCGCCGTTGCTCATTCAGGTTGCCTCCATTTACAAATCCTCGCACCAATTTAAGGATGCCGCGGCTTACTACGGCCGTGCTTTGAAATTCGATCCGAAGAATGTCACCGCGCGCACCGAAATGGCTTCCTGTCTCTACTACAGCGGTGACGTCGATGGTGCGATATCGGAACTCCAACTCTCTCTAAAGTACGACCCGAAAGACCCCAATTCTCTCTTCAATCTTGGGCTGATCAAATGGCAAGGTAAGAAGGATGCTGCCGGAGCCATCGCCATCTGGCAAGAGCTTCTCAAAACAAACCCAAACTTAGACCGCAGACAGATTGTCGAACAGATGATTGCGGATGCTAAAGCATCCGAAGCCAGGCCGGACGTGGCCAAAACCGGAAACTAAATCTCCCAGAAGGAGCAAAACATCGTGACCGCCACTACGACTCAACCTGGTTCTCACCAATGGTCCAGCGCACAGACCTTCGTTTCGGCTCTGCTATCCCTGCTGCTGGGAATTGGCGGCGGCTACCTCATTCGCAAATCGCGCATGCCCGCAGTTCCTGGCATGACGGCTGCTACAGCACCCTCTTTTGCGACTCCGCCCCCAATCACCTTGACGCCCCCATCTGTCGAGCAGGTAAAAGGGACAGTCGACGTTCAAGCCGCCGTAAAGCTCGAACAGTTGAAGGCTGATCCCAATGATGCTGCTCTCCTCACGGAACTTGGCAACATTTATTACGACAACAAACAGTTCCGAACGGCGATTGAGTATTACAATCGCGTTCTCAAAATTCGGCCTGCCGACACTTCTGTTCGCACCGACATGGCCACCGCGTACTGGTTCTCTGGTGATCCTGACACGGCCATCGCCGAATTCAACAAGTCGCTGAGCTACGAGCCGACTAAAGCCAACGCACTCTTCAATCTGGGTATCGTGAAATGGCAAGGAAAGCATGACGGTCCGGGAGCAATCGCTGTCTGGCAGAAGCTTCTAGTAACAAACCCGAATTATGACGAAAAAGAGAAAGTCATCCAATTAATCGCCCAGGCAAAGGCCCAGGTCCCTAGGTAAGATATCCAAATGCCATCTTCAGGCTTTTCTCCGACGCCAAAAGCCAATTCAGTATGGCGCTATTGGACGCCGCGTATTGCCACGGCTCTTCTCGCCCCTTTTCTTTTTCTCGCACTCGCAGAAGGCGCATTGCGCCTGTTTGGTGTTGGCTATTCCACTAGCCTCATGGAACCTTGCACCATCCATGGCCGGCTGTCTTCCTGCTACAACCTGTTCTTCCCCGCTCCCTTCTTCCCCTCAGGAATGATCAAAACGCCCCAAGTATATTCCATCGATCCCGTCAAGCCCCGAGGCACCTATCGCATCTTCGTGCTCGGCGAATCCGCGGCGATGGGCGATCCCGACCCTGCCTACAGCTTCAGCCGCTATCTGCAGCTCATGCTGCAAGAGCGTTTTCAGAACATGAACTTTGAAGTCGTCAACACTGGCATGGTAGCGATCAATTCTCACGTCAGCCTGGCGATAGCCCGCGAACTTGCAAGCTACAAGCCTGATCTCTTCCTCATCTACGCCGGCAGCAACGAAGTTGTCGGCCCCTACGGCCCCGGAACTGTCCTAACCACCTCTTCAATGAGCCTACCCGTGATTCGCACCAGTATCTTTGTGCGTTC
>DATFZN010000154.1:0-22189 GCA_035314425.1 Candidatus Acidiferrum sp.
CACTCTGGAAATTAGGGACCGCTCGGACAATACCCCGAACGGAATTTGCGAGGCTGCTCATGCAAACACAGTCGAAGACCGCGACGGATCTGTTGTCCATCGAACCGGCGAGGGAAGTGGAACGGATCACGCTCGCCATCAGAGAGACCGTGTTCAATCGATTTAGACGTAAAGGCGTGGTGGTCGGCGTATCGGGTGGGATCGACAGCAGCGTCGTGGCGGCACTGTGTGCCCGAGCCCTGGGCCGGGCCCGCGTTCTGGCACTGTTCATGCCTGAAGAAGAATCATCCAGAGAAAGCCTTGTGCTTGGGCGTCAGCTCGTGGAGGATCTGGGCATCCAGTCGGCTCTCGAAGATATCACTCCCCTTCTTGAAGCCGCAGGATGCTATCGCCGTCGGGATGACGCAATTCGAACCCTGATTCCGGAGTATGGTGACGGATACAAATGCAAGATCACTCTGCCTGATCTTCTGGGCGAGGATCGGTATGCGCTCTTTTCCGTTGTGGTGCAATCACCGGCAGGCGAGATTCATAAAAAGCGTTTGTCGCTGGACGCGTATTTGGGCATTGTGGCCGCGAGCAATTTCAAACAACGCACCCGCAAAATGATGGAGTATTACCATGCGGACCGTTTGAACTTTGCCGTTGCCGGGACTCCCAATCGCCTCGAATTTGAACTCGGGTTTTTTGTCAAAAATGGCGACGGAGCAGCCGACCTCAAGCCGATCGCTCATCTTTATAAAACCCAAGTCTATTTGCTGGCAGAGTATCTGAACATCGCGAAAGAGATCCAGGAGAGGCCTCCCACCACGGACACGTATCCTCTCGACCAATCCCAGGAAGAGTTCTATTTCTCCATGCCGCTCGAGACAATGGATTTGTGTCTCTTCGGAGCCGATCGGGGAGTCGTGCCGAGTGAACTTGCACCCCTAGTGAACCTAACCGAAACGCAAGTGAAGAGGGCATATGCCATGATCGAGTCCAAGCGCAAGGCGACCGGCTACCTGAGCACACCTCCGGTCTTGTTTCCTCATGGATGGGAGAATTCACGTGGCTGAATTTGACAGGACTCGTGGAGCGATCGTTCACACAGGACATTGTTGCGGAGTTCTCAGGATGGGCGTAGAACGCACGCTAAAGCAACTGCGCCGCACACTCTACGGACTAAGGGCGTTTGTGCCTGGCTGGCGTCGGCGTCACAAACTAGAGGCAATGGTGGGACCGTTGGGTTTCTGGGACAAACTGCAAAGCTATCAGCTCCGGGCTGCAATCGGGCTGGGCTTGAGTCCAGGCAGTAGCCTTCTGGACCTGGGTTGCGGCCCGTTACAGGGAGGCATCGCTTTTATCCGGTATCTCGAGGCGGGGCACTACACCGGAGTCGACCACAACCCTGAAGCGATTCAAATTGGTCAGGAAGAGATTTCCCGGTTGGCCCTTCGAGAGAAAAAACCTCGGCTATTCGTCTCACGCAGTTTTGGGGACGAAGAACTTGGTCCTTCCTGTTTCGATTTTATCTGGATATCGCAAGTGCTTTATTATTTTGACGAGCCGACCATGCACCGATTGTCTGAAATGGTTCGCCGTCGGCTGGCACCGGACGGAGTCATGGCTGGCGATATTCTCGGTCCCGAGAACGACCGTAGCTTCCTGCGACCTCCGCTTCCACCTGTTCATACAGCGGAATCGCTCGACCTGATCGCAAGCGAACATGGGCTTAGAGTCGCCAAACTGGGAACTTTGGCTGACTGGGGTTACCCAAGGCGTGTGGGACTTCGCAACAACATACTTCTCCGAGTTCACCATTTAAAATAGCTGGCCTCACCCGGGACCGGATAAATCCCTGCGTATCGAAGGTAATTGCTCGCACGGCATCGTAGGAGTTCGTGGCAACCCGAGCTTATCAGGCGATTCGAGTGCCATCCAATGCAGGGTGATGAATCGCTCAAGGACAGAAAAATCACACCTGTAAAATCACCTGTAAGAAGCCCGTCTTCGGCGTACTTCCACGTACTGAGGCGGTTGCTGACGGTCTCTAAGTTGCTGGGAGTAGGAAACCACAGAAGCGTGTCAAGAATCACGGCTAAGCCCGCGCGAGAATTTCATCCAATGCCGCGATTTCTTCCGGATTGACCGGTTGCCACGCGGCGCCCAATCGGTGCAGTGCCGCTTGCGTCTCCCCGAACGGGCGATCCTTTAATAGGTCCCGAAAACGCAGCCACTCTTCTTTCACATTTTGAATTTCATCGCCGCTGGCATCAGATAAAAATGATTCTAGCGCTTCGGAAGCAGAACCATATTCCTCTGAAAAATCCTCATGAAGGTAGCCGGCAAAAAAATCTGGCAAAGAGGAAAACGTTTCTGGATCAAACTGTGGCTTGGAATGATTATCTCCGTGCATCATTCGCGTGTCTCCGGGTAAGTAGTTAGAACGTAAAATCCACCGGACCCATCGGCGCGCAGCACAATCACTGCGCTGGTGCATGGCACGGATTCGCTCGCGCCTCTTTGCAGGCTACGGCCAATCGTATGTCCCGCGCTGTAGTGCAACGCTAAATTTGGCCGACGCTCGCCCCGGCTCAACCAGTTTTCAATGCGGCCGTGCTCAGCTCGCAATCCGGCGGCCACGGTTTCTTCGGCGATATCGCGATCGGTCCAGGTGGAAGCCGCCGAAATATTTCGTTCCTTGCGCAATCGTTGCTCCAGTTGCTCATCGGTCCTGCCGATGTGGCGAGACAGCGTGTGCCCGCCGCGAATTTCGTCTCGCTCGAGGTCGTAGCGCTCTTGGTGACGATTGTTTGATGACGGAACGGCTGGTGCTTCTTGGCGCTGCGATCCTTGTGGCGCGGGACTTTGTCCGCAGCCCAAAAGGATTGCAAGGACGACGAAGCCAAATGAGCCGCCCAGATACGCCGGTAGCTTTCGCTGAACTCTAAAATGCAAACTGCACACCTCACCCGCTTAAAACCAACAACTCGCGTGAGCTGAGTATACGCAAAATTCATCTCGGCTTGCATCGCTCCGTTACGGTTGTTAGCTCACCGAAGCGAATGCTATCCTCGATTTTATGCCGGATTCGGCCAAGCTAACACCTTCGCTGCCCGCCGCCACTTCCCTCGAACATTCCGAGCGACAATTCGAGGCACTGTTGGCCGTTAGCGAAACGATCGCCCAGCAGCACGACCTCAACAAACTTTTCCATGATTTGGCGGAACGGCTGCACGGTGTTCTCGACTTCGACTTTCTCGCGCTGGTTCTTCATGAATCCTCCCATAACACCATGCGCCTGCACATCCTGGAAACCCGCAAAGCGCCGGAGAAAGAACCAGTTCGGGAATTCCCTGTCGAAAACCACCCTGCAGGATGGGTATGGCAAAATCAGCGGCCGTTTCTAACGCAAGATACGGAAAAAGATGCGCGCTATCCGGAGTTTATGCAGCGACTGTTGGACGCGGGGGTCCATTCCTTTGCAATCGTACCGCTGACAACAGCCCAACATCGACTGGGGGCGATGGGGATCGGGCGTTATGTTCCCCAAGGTCTCAGTGAGACCGAAGTTGATTTCATCCAAAGGGTGGCCCGACAAGTTGCGGTTGCGGTGGATAACGCGCTCAATCTCGAAGCCGCTCAGGCATATCAGGTGCAGTTGGCGCGCGAGCGCGATCGGTTGCAGGTTCTGCTCGATATCAACAATCTTCTCGTGAGCACACGCGATACCGCGGCGCTGTTCAAAGGCATCGTGTCCTCACTCAAACCGGTATTGCGTCACGACTTTACCAGCCTGGCGCTGCTGGAAGAGTCTTCTGGCTTGCTAAAGATTCATGCGCTCGATCTTCCAGGGAGCAGCAATAAAATAGCGAAGTCGGAATTCACCGTTTCGATCGAAGATACTCCCGCAGGCCAGTGCTTTTCGAGTGGCCAAGTTTTAGTGGAGAGGGGCGGCGAGCTGGATCGCTTCAATATGGAAGTGATGCGATTTTTGCGCAGAGAAGGTGTGGAAGCGCTTTGCTGCGTGCCGCTTTCGATACACGGACGTACTTTCGGCACCATTAATCTGGCAAGTCGCGACCCGCAGGCTTTTTCCTCCAACGATGTCGAATTGCTTCAGCAGGTTGCGACGCAGGTGGCTATCGCGCTTGAAAATGCTCTGGCGTTTAAGCAAATCGATGCGCTCAAAGACAAACTCGCGGTCGAAAAGCTTTATTTGGAAGAGGAAATTCGCAGCGAGTTTAATTTTGAAGAGATTATTGGCGACAGTCCTTCGCTCCGCCGCACCTTATCGCAGGTGGAGTTGGCCGCGCCGGCAGGAACTACCGTATTGGTACTGGGCGAAACAGGTACTGGAAAAGAACTGATCGCCCGCGCGCTACACAATCTGAGCCCGCGCCGCGAGCGCACCTTCGTAAAGCTGAATTGTGCTGCGATTCCGGCTGGATTGCTCGAATCAGAGCTGTTCGGCCACGAGCGAGGCGCCTTCACCGGTGCGTTGACACAAAAAATTGGCCGCTTCGAATTTGCCGATAAGGGCACACTGTTTCTTGATGAAGTTGGCGATTTGCCTTTGGAGCTTCAACCCAAGCTACTGCGCGTTTTGCAGGAACAGGAATTTGAGCGGTTAGGCAGCAACCGCTCCTTGCATGTGGATGTGCGCGTAATTGCCGCAAGCAATGGTGACCTCTCACAACTGGTGGAAGAAAAGAAATTTCGCGGTGACCTCTACTACAGGCTGAATGTCTTTCCGATTGTGATTCCGCCTCTACGCGAGCGCCGCGAGGATGTGCCACTCCTGGTGCGGTATTTCGTGCAGAAAATTAGCCGGCGCCAAAACAAAACGGTGGAATATGTCCCCTCGGATGTCATGGATGCGCTGGTGAACTATTCCTGGCCAGGGAATATCCGCGAGCTCGAAAATTTGATTGAACGAGCGGTATTGCTTTCTGCCGGAAAAGAGTTGCAAGTTCCAGTCGCGGAGTTGCAGGCTTCGCGTTTGAATATTTCACGTCCGACTATCGGGGGGGATTCCATCGCCATGGTTCCCTTGAACAATGCCATTGCACCATCCGCGGCCGCAGGACATCTGGCAACTTTGGAAGAGACACAGCGGCAGCACATTCTGCGTGCGCTTCGGCAAACGGGGTGGCGGCTTTCGGGGCCGAAGGGTGCCGCCAAATTGCTGGGGATCAAGCGTACGACGCTGCAAGCACGCATGAGAAAACTGGGAATCCAGCGGCCCGTCTAGCTGCGGGAAAGGTGTTCGCTATTCGCTACTCCCGGTTTTTTCCTCGGCTTGGCACCAGGGCGCAAGTGTGCTCTCCTAATAGAGATGGCTGGGTATCGTAAATTCGTGAGGAAAGCGCTTCTCCGGGTGGCCGGAGGAGTCTTGGTTCTGTTGGCGCTCTGGCCCGCTGCTTTGACTGAAGCCCAGGATGAATTGCCGCGCATCCGCTTCGTGCGCGAGCCAGAGGCAGCCCCTGGTTTCGCTTTGAAAGACCTCAGTGGCAAGGAACTGAAGCTCGAGGACTATCGCGGCAAAGTGATTCTGCTAAATTTTTGGGCAACTTGGTGCGGCCCATGCCGAGCCGAAATTCCCAGTCTGATTGAACTGCAAAAGCAATATAGGGATCAGCTCCAAGTCATCGGTTTGGCAGTGGATGAAGATGACGACGCTTACGTGCGAAAATTCGCTGCTTCTGAAGCCATAAACTACCCCATTGCCATGGGCAGCAACGAAGTGCGTTTTGCCTATGGTGGTGTCACCGCACTGCCAACAGTTTTTGTGATCAATAAAAGTGGCGCAATCGTCCAGAAGCACGTGGGATTATTTAATCCCCAATTGTATGAAACGGAAGTCCGCGCGCTTTTGGACCTACCGATTGCCGCAAGGGTAGAAACATTTGAGGATGACGGCGAAATATTTTTGAAACATGCGGACCGTGCAACCATGCTGCCGGGCGTCAACCTCACCCAGCTTTCTGCTGAACAAAAGGCGGTGGCTCTTCACAAATTCAACGCAGAATCTTGTGATTGCGGATGCAAATTCACTCTTGCGCAATGCCGCATTTACGATCCGGCCTGCCAAATCAGCCAGAAGCGGACGGCCGCAATCATCCAGGAAATTTCCCACAGCAATGATGGCAAAGCGGCGAAGCCAGCGCCTGCGGTTCCCGGTGCAAACCCAAGTCCGGCCCCGCAACAGCAATAGGCCCTCTACTTTTCGTCCATTCCAGGACGGCCCGCGTCAAACTGCCCGCCGCACAGCTCTCTGGCTTTTTGCTTGCCCTTGTGCCTGATCTCGCACTACACTCCCGCTCCAACAGTGCATCACGTTCAGGAGAGTATCCATGGATCGTCGAGTCTCATCGATTAGCGCCCTGCTGGCCCTAGGAGTTTTCTTCACAGTCCATGGTGCTTTTTCGCAAAGCGATTCCGCGGCAAAGCGCCGAGCTATTAATCCTCCCGAAAAAGTCATTCAAGCTCCCATCAGTAGTGCAATCGCCTACGGAGACACCTTGTATATCTCGGGGAATATTGGGATCGACCCCAAGACCGGCAAACCGCCCGAGAAAATTGAAGACGAGATTAAGCTACTGCTTGATAGCTACAAGGCGACCCTGGCAGAAGCCAACATGACCATGGACGACCTTGCCTACGTGCAGGTGTTCTGCACGGATTTGGCATATTTCGACAAATTCAACACCATCTACAAAACCTACTTCACCCGGGACTATCCAGCCCGCGCATTTATCGGCGCCG
Source organism: Candidatus Acidiferrum sp. (assembly GCA_035314425.1). Taxonomy (GTDB): domain Bacteria; phylum Acidobacteriota; class Terriglobia; order Acidiferrales; family UBA7541; genus Acidiferrum. The sequence continues at coordinate 6,751 of DATFZN010000154.1, forward strand.
GTTCGCTCTTGCGGGGTGGGCACTTTGAGCTGCAAGCGATTGCCGTGCGCCACTAGGGATTGCCATTTGGGCAGTTGACCATCCAAGCTGATCCAGTCAAGGATAAAGCCGAACTCTTAGAGCAGGTTTGCCACGACACGTTCTCACGCCTGCTCGTCCACCTCACGCGCTTCCTCGAGCAACCCGGCGATCCAGTCGACCGCCTTTATCCGATTTCGTATCGAGAATCCGCAGCAGTACTGAGTGCCGGTATATGGGCTTTTTTGTGTAGCCCATTAAATGGCGTTTGCCCATATAATGGCTTTATCAATTTCGGTCTCATGGAGGTGGCGAAACTAATGACTTGATTATAAATGGTTTACGTTACCATGCAGAACCCGCCCTTTTGGCTGCAAGCATGCTCTCCAGCACACACGGGCTATTGCAAACTATGCTTCGCATTACTACAGAGAATCGCCGAGGAAAACTGATCCTGAGCGTCGAGGGACGCTTGGCTGGGCCGTGGGTCGCGGCCCTGGAGCAATGTTGGCGCGAGCTTCTCCTGGCGACGCCTGGCCAAAACTTCAGTATCCACCTTTGTGGAGTCAGTTTTATCGACAACGCTGGGAAAATCTTGCTCCGCGAAATGCACAGTCTTGGTGGCGAACTGATTGCCGAAGGCTGCCTCAACCAAGCCATCGTTAGTGAAATCGTAGGCACGACGGAAAAGGCAGCAGCCGCCCAGAAGAAAGAAAAAGAGTCTGAGGAAAACAAAGGCACCACCATAATTTTCTATATCGCGATTTTGAGTTTACTGATTTTTCCTTCGGCTACCCTCGCGCAATCCACTACGAATCCGTCGCCGCTGCCCGCCGTTGCCCCAACCGGGGTGATGAAACTTACCTTAGAGCAGGCCGTGAAGCTTGGCCTCAAGCAGAATCCCACGCAGCAGGTTGCGGTCCTAAACGCCCTTGAAAGCATTCAGGACATGAACGTCACGCGCTCCGAATTTTTGCCGCAAGCGAGCCTTAAAGTCGCCGATTCAGCCAATCGGGTCAACATTTACGCACAGTTTGGCGGACAAATTCCGCCAGATTTTCCCTTTGCCCACCACATTGGCCCCTATCAGATTTTTTCCGCGGGCCCGACATTCGGCAGCTCGGTGATTGATCTTTCTCTTTGGAAGCGTTATCAGGCTTCGAAAGCCGACGTTGGCGCGGCCAAAGCAAGCAGCCTCAACACACGCGAGCAAGTCATCCTGCTCATCGTTTCGCAATACATCGGGACTTTGCGCGCTATGGCCAACGTGGTGGCCTCCCGATCACGCGTCGAGCTGGCGCAAGCTTTGTATGACCAGGCCGCTGACCTTCAAAAAGAAGGGGTAGGCACGGGCATTGATACCTTGCGTGCAAACGTTGAACTTCAGAATGAAAAGCAACGGTTGCTCGAAGCAGAAAATGATCGAGAACAATCTGTGTTTGGTTTGAGCAAGTTGCTGAACCTCGACCCGCGCCAAAAACTGGAACTCGCCGACGCCCTCAGCTTCTTTGAAACACCGCAGCCAGATGTCGACAGCAGCATCAACCAAGCTCTTGCCGACCGGCAGGAATGGAAAGCCATCGAGTACCAGGAGAAGTCACTCGCCTATGAGAAGCAATCGGCGGAATATTCCCGTTTGCCTTCTCTGCGCTTCGATGGAAATTGGGCATATCTCGGAACGTCAGCGACCAACGGCATCCCAACCTATGTGTACACGGCCACCGCGCAAGTGCCTCTCTTTACCAGTGGCCGAATCAAAGCGCAGGTGGCCAAGGCCAATCTTGAGTTACAAAAACTTGAGCAACAGAAAGACGACCTGCGAAATCAGATTGCGCTCGACGTAAAAACGTCCCTGTTGAATTTGGGCTCCGCCCGCAGTGAAGTACAGGTCGCCAATCTCGGCGTGAAACTGGCCGAGCAGGAAGTGGAGCAGGCCGGCGACCGCTTCCGTGCCGGTGTTGCCAACAATATTGAAGTGATTTCCGCCCAGGATTCGCTTTCGCGCGCCAACGACAATCAGATTTTAGCCCTGTACCGGTTCAATCAGGCTCGCGCGGACTACGCACGTTCGGTCGGGCAAATGGAAAACACCTATACCAAGTGAGGCTGAATCGATGAGTGTGGAAATCGAAGTCGGTCTGGAAAACGCTGCGAAAGTTCGCGTTCCCGGCGGCGAGAAAATAAGAATCGAGCCGCGGCCCGAACCGGCCGGAAATCCGAACATCCGCCGCGGGCTGATTTTTGGTGCTTTGGTCTTGCTCGTCGCGATCCTGGGGCTGTCCCTCTACTACCACAACCGCGAATCAACCGACGATGCCCAGGTCGACGGGCACATCACTCCCATCGCCGCGAAGATTTCTGGGCGCATCGCAAAAGTCCTGGTGCAGGATAACCAAGCGGTGAAAGCCGGTGAGTTGCTCGTTCAGATCGATCAAGGCGATTTTCAAGCCGCTCTCGATCAATCGAAGGCGGCCCTGGCGCTGGCTGAAAGCGAGGCGCGATCGGCTGGATTTGATGTTCCGCGGACAAGCGAAGATGTTGCCAGCGGCACTTCCAGCGCAGACGCACAACTTGCTGGTGCCGAAGCCGATTTGATGCGCGCAGAAGCGGCCTACGAGCAAGCACAGACCGCCGACCTTGCCGTGGCGCAAGCCAACGTGGAGCGAAGCCGGGCCAATGCCCAGCTTGCCAGGGCAGATCTCGACCGCTACGGACCGTTGATTGAAAAGGGCGAGATTTCAAAGCAGCAATATGACGCGGCCAAAGCCAACGCCGATGCTTCCGGCAGCTCTCTTGATGCCGACCGGCAACGTCTTGCGCAGGCTCAGCGAAACATTCTAATTGCGCACGCGCAACTAGAAGCCGCAAAGGCGCGCGTGGATCAAGCCAAAGCGGGGGTCAGCTCCGCCCATGCCGACCGCAACCGCGTTCCGATGCGCTCGGCCGATGCCCAGGCGAAGCTTGCCAAGGTCGATCAAGCTAGGGCTGCGGTCCAAGCCGCACAGCTCAATCTTGGCTATACGAATATCACGGCGCCCGTAGATGGCGTGGCCACCCACAAGCAAGTCGAGCCCGGCCAGATTGTGCAACCGGGACAAGGCCTGCTTGTCGTGGTTCCCCTGCAGGATGTGTGGGTGACCGCCAATTTCAAGGAAACCCAGCTCCGGAAAATGCGTCCAGGGCAGAACGCCTACGCCACCGTGGATACCTATGGCAAAACCTTTTCCGGCCATGTGGATTCGCTCGCAGGAGCCACTGGCGCGGTAATGAGCTTGCTTCCTCCGGAAAATGCCACGGGTAATTACGTCAAAGTTGTGCAACGCATCCCCGTAAAAATAGTTCTGGATCCGATTTCACCGAGCGTGGCGGTGCTTCGACCCGGAATGAATGTGGATGTCACGGTGATTACCAAGTAGTTCGCAGCACAGAGCCGACAGATGCTTGAGAAAATAACAAGCAAGTTGCGGATGCCGGATGGTTCGATCAACCCTTGGGTGATCGCCATAACGGTAACACTCGCCACGTTTATGGAAGTCCTGGATACTTCGATCGCCAACGTCGCTCTTCCTCACATTCGGGGTAGCCTATCGGCCAGCGCCGACGAAGCTACCTGGGTGCTGACCTCTTACCTGGTTTCTAACGCCATCGTTCTGCCGCTCTCTGGCTGGCTCTCTTCGCTTGTCGGCCGGAAACGTTTTTACATGGCTTGCGTCATTGTCTTTACGGTGAGTTCCTTCCTCTGTGGATTTGCACACAGCCTGGGAATGCTCGTCGTATTCCGTATTTTGCAAGGAGCCGGAGGCGGTGGTTTACAACCGAGCGAGCAGGCCATTTTGAACGATACCTTTCCACTCTCAAAACGCGGTATGGCTTTCGCGGTCTATGGCATTGCTGTAGTTGTGGCTCCAACCATCGGGCCGTGGCTCGGCGGATATATCACCGACAACTATTCCTGGCGCTGGATTTTCTACATCAACGTTCCCGTTGGAGTGCTTTCGATTCTGCTCACCTATTTGCTGGTCTCCGATCCGCCGTATATGAAGCGCGTCGATAGGAAACGAGGATTTCGCATTGACTATGTTGGCCTCGGGTTGATCAGTCTCGGACTGGCCAGCATGCAGATCGTTCTCGACAAGGGTCAGCGCGAAGATTGGTTCGCTTCGGGCTTTATCCGTACCTTTGCGGTTTTGATGCTCATCGGGTTAGTGGCCGGAGTGCTTTGGGAGCTTCGCACCAAAGATCCGGTTGTCGACTTCAAAATGTTGAAAGACCGCAATTTTGCGATCGCCACAACCGCTATGTTTTTCCTTGGCTTCGTGCTCTACGCTAGCACCATGTTGATTCCCGAGATGCTGCAGGAATTGCTTGGTTATCCTGCGGAAATGGCCGGCCTGGCGCTTTCGCCCGGTGGCGCGCTGATCATGTTGACGATGCCCCTCGTCGGGTTTCTGGTCTCCAAAGTCGATACGCGCTTCTTGATTGCCTTCGGCTGCACCATTTCCGCTTCTGCACTTCTCGTCATGGCCGGATGGAACCTGCAACTGGATTTTCGGCATGCAGTCTTGGGTCGAATGATGCAAGCGTTCGGTCTGGCATTTTTGTTTATTCCAATCAACGTGTCAGCTTTTTCCTACGTTCCGCGGGAGCTGACGAACATGGGAACCGGCATTATCAACCTCGCACGCAATATCGGTGCCAGCGTAGGTCTGGCCACCGTTACCACTCTACTCGAACGCCGTACGCAAGTTCATCAAGCCTACATGATGGACCACGTCAACAACATGAACCCGGCGCTCAACCATATGGTGAATGGAACTGCCGGCGCGCTCATGACCCACGGAGCATCTCCAGCACAAGCCACCGCTCAGGCTCATGGAATGATCTTAAACCTCGTCGAACGGCAGGCTACAATGATGGCCTTCCTCGATAACTTCAAGCTTTTGGGAGTTATCTTTTTCGCGGTTATTCCGATCATGATGATGATGAAGAAGCCCAAAATCGCAGGAGGCGTACCAGTACACTAGTCGATAAATTTTTGTAACTTTATGACAGCGCAAGGAATCTCAAGCAGGACATGGGGGAACAAATGGCAACGCAAGTATTTACATCGACACAACTTACAGATACCAAGCTGGCTGAACAGAGGTTGAGCGAGCAAAAGCTGATCAGGGCCGGGCAGCGTGGCGATGCCGCCGCGATTGAAGCACTCTTTCGTCGCTATCAGCGGCAACTTTTCCAAACCGCGCTCCGCATTTTGGGAAACGCCGAGGACGCCGAAGATGCACTGCAGGACGGACTGCTTTCTGCCTATCGCAACTTGAAGCGTTTTGAGGGCCGTTCGCAATTTTCGACCTGGCTAACACGAATTGTGATCAACGCCGCTTTGATGAAGCGCCGCAGTGCGAAATCTCGCCCAGCCGTTTCGCTCGACGAAACTCAACATGAAGACGAGTTGCCGGCTGCCGAACGATTCGCCGACGACGGTCCAAATCCGGAGCAGGTCTATGCCGGAACGGAAATCCGCGCAATGATCAATGAGAATCTCGACGAACTTTCGCCGCTGCTCCGCTCCGCATTTCTTCTGCGTGAAGTCGAAGGCTATTCAACCGGCGAAGCTGCGAAGAAATTGGGGGTCACGGAAAATACCTTGAAGGCACGTCTGTGGCGCGCACGTCATCAGTTGGCCGAGCGTTTGGGCCGCCGCCTACGCAAAATGAAGGATGGCATGGCGGGCGGCATGGGGAACAACGACGAAGCCTGCAGCTACTGCTAAACCAGTTTTTTTGTGAGTCTCTCGGAAAATCCCGTCGCATCTCTCGCTGTCTAGAGATCCAGGAGCTCGGCGGGCACCCAAAGCCCAGCCCCCACATTCGGAGCTTAAGCTTAGCGTTTGGCGGCTGCGTAGCGTCCAAGCACGCGTAATTCGCTGGTTGCCGCGTGGACTTCCTCGAGAGCTTTTTCCAACTGAGCGGCATCGCCGGCATCTACGTCTACATAAAATTGATATTCAAACGGCTTGCCATGGATCGGGCGGCTTTCGATCTTCAAAAGGTTCACGCCGTGTTTTGCGAATGGTTCTAAGGATCGCAGCAGTGCCCCCGGTTTGTGAGCCAAACGCATGGCCAGCGATATTTTTCTAGCGTCAGGAGCGCGATAAAGCTTGGCCTGTTCGGGCGGTAACAAGAGTACGAAGCGCGTGAAATTTTCAGCATTGTCCTGAATGTTTTCTGCTAGAACCTCTGCCTGGTAATGTTTTGCGGCCAGCACCCCGGCGATCGCGGCCCAACTCTTATCCGCGCGCCCCATCATCTCCCGCACACTACCTGCGGTATCTTCCGCGGGAACCCGCTTCAGAGATGGATGAGTTTGGAAAAAACTTTCGCACTGTGCCAAGGCCATTGGATGGGACGCGACTGATCGAATGTCAGCCATGCGCGAGCCGGGATAGCCAATCAGGAGATGTTCAATCGGTAGAATTGTTTCGCCGCAAATTTCCAGCTTGCTCCTGAGCAGCAAGTCGTAAACGCGCACGACCGAACCGGCCAACGTATTTTCTACTGGCACGAGCAAGGCATCCGCCACGCCCTCGTCTATCGCTAGAAACGCCAGATCAAACGTGGCGCGCGGAATGGTTTGGATGCTCTCGCCCAAGAGCTGCACTGCTGCGGCTTCGCTGAACGCGCCCGGTTCACCTTGAAAGGCGACCCGCATGGTTCGAAAATCCCACTTGGACAAGTTTCCTACCCCTCAGCAGCGGTTATCGAATGCACGTTTAACGGCTATAATGGCCCCTGCAATAGCTGCGAGGCATAGGCATGATGACACAAAAACGTCCGCAAACTGGCGATTACGCACCCTATTATGCAGGCTATATAGCCCTAGTACCCGACGGCGATCTGCTCCGCAACCTGGAAACCAGTATCCAGGAATGGAAAACGATGCTCGGTGCGTTGTCAGACGAACAAGCCAATTTCCGCTACCAACCTTCGAAATGGTCGATCAAGGAGACCATCGGCCACGTGGTGGACACGGAACGGATATTCGCCTATCGCGCCCTTCGGATCGCCCGCGGCGATCAGACGCCGCTTCCTGGCTTCGAACAGGATGATTATGTCAGAGAAGGCAATTTTTCAGCGCGCAGTTTGGCCGATCTTTTGGACGAGTTTACGGCCGTGCGCCGTTCGACAGTTATCCTTCTGCGCTCGCTGCCTAGTAGTGTCTGGATGCGCCGGGGAAACGCGAATCAGAAGGAAGTGACGGTGGGCGCGATGGCTTTCATCATCTCCGGGCACGAACGTCACCACCGCTCGATCCTCGAGCAGCGCTACTTACCCGTGCTCAGCCGAATTCCCTAGGTCTGGGCTTCTCAAGTTCCTTTTCCGCCTTTGCCCAGTTCGCGTTGCCCCTCTGCTCTTTCCGCTGTTACAATTTAGCTTTTCCGGCGTCTGCTGATTGATTTTCAATTCACTGGGCTCTGATCCAGCCAGTCGGCAACCCATCTTTATGTTCCGCCGGTCGGTCATTCCAACCGCGGTCATCTGGCCTGGAAGCTCCATCCTGAGAATGTCCTCGGCCCATGAAAGGGAGACAACGCGTGGCAAAATACGATGTGGCGATCATCGGAAGCGGACCGGGTGGTTATGTAGCTGCGATTCGCGCCGGCGAATTAGGTCTAAAAACAATTGTAATAGAGAAGGATCCCTATCTTGGGGGCACGTGCCTCCACGTCGGCTGCATCCCCACCAAAGTTTTATTGCACCACGCTGACGTCTACGATCATTTCAAGAACGCCAGCGAACTTGGATTTGAAGTCGCTGAGATAAAAATCAATTGGGCGAATATATTGGCACGCAAATCGAAAATAGTCACAAAACACGCCAAAGGTATTGAATTTCTTTTTAAGAAGAACAAAGTCGAGTGGGTACAGGGCTGGGGCAAGTACGAAGGACCTGGAAAGGTGAGCGTCGAAAAAGACGGCAAGGGCTCCATTCTTGAAGCCAGCAACATATTGATGGTCAGCGGGTCGGAAGCGAAATCGTTGCCGGGAATTGAGCCCGATCACAAAACAATCGTCACGAATCGGTCGATTCTGGAACTGCCGGAAATCCCCAAAACGCTGATTGTGATTGGTGCCGGGGCCGTCGGCGTCGAATTCGCCTCGATTTACAATTCGTTTGGCACGCAAGTAACCATCCTCGAAGCCCTGCCGCGCCTGGTTCCGGTCGAAGATGAAGAGATTTCTGCCGAACTTGAAAAGGCCTACAGGAAAAAGAACATCAACATTCAGACGGGATGCCAAGTGGATAACGTGAAGAAGGACCCGCAAGGCGTCACCGTCTCGTTTAAGGACAAGGACGGCCGAGCGCAAAGCCTGCAGGCGGAGAAGTTACTGCTGGCTGTCGGCCGCAAAGCCATGACCGAGAACTGCGGGCTGGAGAAATCAAAAGCCAAGGTCAATCGCGGATTTGTATCCGTGAACCAATTCATGGAAACAGACGAACCGGGTCTCTATGCCATTGGCGATATTGTCGCGGGACTGCCGCAGCTTGCCCATGCCGCAATGATGGAAGGTATCGTGGCCGTCACGCACATCGCCGGTAAGCCGACGCACAAGATCGAGAAGACGCGCATTCCAAACGCCACGTATTGCGAACCACAAATAGGCTCTATCGGTTTGACCGAGCAGCAAGCGAGAGAGGCCGGCTATAAAGTGAAGATCGGCAAATTTCCTTTTGTGGGAAACAGCAAAGCCACGATTCTTGGCAATCACGGCGGATTCATCAAAGTGGTCAGCGAGGAGAAATATGGCGAGGTCCTCGGGGTTCATATCATTGGTCCGCTCGCCACGGAAATTCTCGCAGAAGCTGCGACCGTCCTAAACCTGGAAGGCACGATCGACGACATGATGCACATGATGCACGCACACCCCACGGTCTGGGAAGGGATGGGCGACGCATTTGCGTCCGTGCGTGGATTGCAAATTAACGTTTAAGGGTCAGAGCCTAAGGAAGCGGAACACCGAGACCCGGAGATCACCGGGCTTCTGAGAAGAGCGCAGTCAACCGCGGCTCGGTCATGACTAGTGGATTCCAAGTGAACCGACTCGGTTAATCGATGAACCCGCTGCAGATTGTCGACCTCGGACTAATTTCTTACACAGATGCATTTGCCCTGCAGCAACGCATTGTTCTGGCGCGAAAAGCCCGTGTGATTGCCGATGTCGTGTTGTTCTGCCAGCATCCACATGTACTCACCCTCGGACGCAACGGCAAACGGGAACACCTGCTCGCCAGCGAAGCCGTATTGCGGCAGAAGGGTGTGGAGTTCCACAGTTCCAATCGCGGCGGGGACATTACCTATCACGGGCCGGGGCAGGTCGTGGGCTACCCGATACTGGATTTGTCGTCGATCAAGCAGGACGTGCACTGGTACGTGCGTACGCTCGAAGAAGTGCTGATTCGCGCAACCGCTGATTTTGGAATTGAGGCGTACCGCATTAGAGGAAAGACGGGTATCTGGGTTGCCGGCAAGCCTCATGAAGAAAAACTCGCAGCAATCGGCGTACACCTCAGCCGCTGGGTCAGCTCCCACGGTTTTGCCTACAACGTTTCGACCGACCTTCGCTATTTCGATCTGATTGTTCCCTGTGGGATTGCGGAACGCAAAGCTACCTCGCTTGAGAAGTTGCTCGACCGTCGAGTCTCACAAGAGGAAATGAAGCCGCCTTTGATCGAGCACCTCGCCAAGTTGTTAGGCTTAGAAGCAAAAACAATTTCTCCAAATGAACTGCTCGCTCAATTGGCGAGTAGCCCTCTAGCGCAGGAGTAGAGGGAGCGGCCATGCAAGCTGAGAGGGCTTTGCAGCAAGAAGAAAAGGGAGGAAAGCGAAAATGGCCAACGCGCAATCGCAACAAGAAACGAAACTCGAAATAAAGCACGTCTGTCCTGCGCCCCGCGAGCGTGTGTTTCGGGCATGGACGGAAGCGAAAAACCTGGGGATCTGGTTTCATCCTTCAGCAGACCATTCCACAGTTATTTCGCAACTGGATTTGCGGGTGGGCGGAAAGCTCCGCGTGGAGATGCACCACAAGAATGGAGAGGTGCACACACTCAAAGGAGTTTTCAAAACGATTCGTCCGGTCGAGAAGTTGGCGTTCACCTGGGCGTGGGAACCGGACGGTGTAGAAACCCTGGCCACTCTGGAGTTCCGCGATCTGGGTGCAAGCACGGAAATCTATCTAGTGCACGGGAATTTCCCCACAATCGAAGAACGCGACAAGCACAATCACGGGTGGATGGGCTGCTTACTGCAACTTGACCTGTTCCTGGCGGCGCCTAGGCGCGCGTGAGATAGCAAAGCAGGCTTCGGCCAAACCCTCACGTACTTACTTTCTATCCGCAAGCGGGAAATTTCTGGTGCCGGGGCTTCGGAAATCCACCGCTTTTTTCCTGCTCATGGTCACGTCAAGTACCGCAAAGTGGAAGTGGATGTAGGATAGCGTTTGGGGATACGGAGCCACGCAGGCGATGAACGCCAGGGATTTTCGCCGGATGGCCCTGAGTTTTCCGGGGGCCGAAGAAGGCTCACACATGGGCCAGGCCGATTTTCGCGTGGGTGGCAAGATTTTTGCGACGCTGGCATCCATCAAGCAGGGCTACGGGAATGTAAAGTTTACCGTGGAGCAGCAGCAGGCTTTCGTCCGAGAAATGCCGGATGTTTTTCTGCCGATCCCCGGTGGATGGGGACGCATGGGGATGACCCATATTCGGCTAAAGGCGGCCGATGAGCATGTGCTCTATGGAGCACTCGAAGCGGCCTGGAGACTGCGCCTGGACCGAAACGCGAAACCCCAGGGCCGCAAAAACCTCGCCGGCAGGAGCGCCAGAAGTGGGAAGAAGAAGATAGAAGGGCAATGACCATCCATCCAGTCTGCTGAATTGTGTTTGGGAGCGTGCCTATGAACATTGCGATCCGCTGCTTGAGTATTCTTGCAGCATTCCTATTTGGATGCGGTTCTGGGCTGTTGCGGTCGGAGCAGCCGCCCCTTCGCGTTGCCATCGCCGGGCTGGTACACGGGCATGTCGACGGGTTTTTCGCCCATTCTGCTTCGCGCCAAGATATTCAGATCGTTGGGATCAGCGATCCTGACCGCAATTTATTTGATCGTTACGCAGAGAAATTCCACCTTGATTCCGCGCTGTACCACAGCGATCTCGAAGAGACCCTGGTTCGGGCCAAACCGCAGGCCGTGCTCATTTATTCAGACACGTTTGATCATCGCAAAATTGTGGAACTGTGCGCGAAGCATCACGTCTCGGTCATGATGGAAAAGCCGCTGGCCGTAAGTGTTGCCGATGCGCTGGCGATACAACGGGCTGCGAAGGAGGGAAGGATTCAAGTGCTCGTGAACTACGAAACATCGTGGTACGGAAGCAATCACGAGGTTTATGACTTGGTGCACTCGGGCGCAATTGGAGATATCCGCAAGGTTGTGGTGCACGATGGCCATGAGGGCCCAAAAGAGATTGGAGTCGGACCGGAATTTCTGCGATGGCTGACGGATCCGCAGTTAAATGGTGGCGGCGCATTGTTTGATTTCGGCTGTTACGGAGCGGATCTGATGACCTGGATGATGGAAGGAGAGAGGCCGCTCACGGTGACTGCCGTGACCCAACAGATCAAGCCGGCCGTTTATCCGCGCGTCGATGATGAAGCGACTGTCGTGCTTACCTATCGAAAGGCGCAAGCGATCATTCAAGCTTCCTGGAACTGGCCCTTTAGCCGCAAGGATATGGAGGTTTACGGGGAGACGGGATACCTCATTACGGTCGGAAGTAACGATGTGCGAGTTCGTAGGGCCGGCGAAAAGGAAGAGCATGGTTTCGCGGCGAAAAAGATTTCACCACCGTACGATGATTCGCTGACCTACCTTCGCGCCGTACTGCTTGAAGGAGCCAAACCCGATGGTTTGTCGTCGCTTGAGACCAATATAATCGTGACGGAAATTCTTGAGGCAGCCCGACAATCTGCTGCCAGCGGTGAAACGATCCGTTTAGACCCGCAATCCTGATTTGCCTCCCGGGACGGGCGCTTCCGAGGATCGCAGGTGGTTCGGCAAGGCAGGAGCCCTGAACTTGTCCCCGGATTAGGCGCTTTGCTGCCACCCGATTTATGATTGTGAACCGGACCGTCCGGAGAAGCGTGGATCATGCCAGAGCTAGGTCGCAAACCCAAACTTTCCCACCAGCAGTGTCTCGACCTTTACTACTACATGAGGCTGAACCGCGAGGTCGAAGCCACCATGACCAAGCTGTTTCGCCAGAACAAAATTGTGGGAGGACTGTACTCGAGCCTCGGCCAGGAAGCGGTTTCGGTCGGCACAGCGTATGCGCTCGAGAAAAAAGACTGGATGGCACCGATGATCCGGAATATCGGCGCGCTGTTGGTTAAAGGGGTACCACCCCGCGACATCTTCACGCAGCACATGGCTAAATTCACTTCGCCGACAAAAGGAAAGGATGGCACCAGCCATTTCGGCGATCTCGAGAAGCTTCACATCGTTTCGCCGATCTCCATGCTCGGGGATTTGATCCCGGTAATGACGGGAGTGGCGATGGCCGGCCGCTATCTCGGACAGAAAATTGTGGCGATGACTTGGATCGGCGATGGCGGTAGCTCTACTGGCGTCTTTCATGAGGGGCTCAACCTTGCGGCATCGCAGAAAGCTCCGCTGGTGCTGATCCTCGAGAATAATTTGTGGGCATACTCCACGCCGGTCGGGCGTCAAGTGCCTCTTGAAAATCTGGCCGACCGCGCGAAAGCGTACGGAATACAAAGTTACATCGTCGACGGCAACGATGTGGTTGCGGTTTATACTGCGGCAAAGGAAGCCGTTGACCTTGCAAGGGCCGGCGAAGGACCAATTCTTATCGAGGCAAAGACGTTTCGCCGGCGGGGGCACGCGCAACACGATCCCGCTGAATACGTGCCCGCCCAACAACGCGAATTCTGGGAGAAGCGCGACCCCATCACTCTCTACGAAAGATTTCTCCTGAAGGACAAGCTGCTGGACGTGAAAAGCAAGAAGGAAATCGAAACGAAGATTTCGACTTTGCTGGATGAAGACCGGGAGTTCGCCGAAAACTCGCCGATGCCTCCCCCCGAGCTTGCAGAGGAGGGGGTGTATTGCAGCGGAGATGATTGCCACAAAATTCGGCCGAGCTGGCAGCGGCCGATCGAGGAACTACAGCCGCCTAAGAGCAGTGTGGAAGCGGTGTGGAACGTGGCAGGCTTTGGACGCGGAATCACGCCTGGCGGCGGGATCGCGTCGATCCATTTCGGTGATACGGCGGTGCATCGAAGGCCTGAAAACAAGCCAACTCCCCCCGGCAAACCAACGCTTAGGAAAAAGGCCGCGACGAATCGAGCGTCCAAACCAGTTTCAGCGGGAAAGACGAGCAAATAGCCATGGCCCCCATTACCTTTCTCGAAGCGATCAAGCAAGCCATGTTTGAGGAGATGGCCCGTGATCCGAGCGTGGTGCTCCTTGGCGAAGACGTCGGTGTCTACGGGGGTGCTTTCAAAACCAGCGAAGGTCTACTCCAGAAATTTGGCTGGGAACGGGTCATCGACACGCCGATTAGCGAGAGCGCCATCATTGGCGCGGCGTGCGGAATGAGCTATCTCGGACTGCGTCCGATTGCGGAAATGCAGTTCATCGATTTCATCGCTTGTTGTTTCAATCAACTAACAAATTTCGTGGCCAAAGGGCACTACCTCTGGAATGCGCCTGCACCCATCGTGGTGCGCGGGCCTTCTGGCGGTGGCGTGCACGGCGGCCCGTTTCACTCTGCCAACCCGGAGATGTATTTTCTGCATACGCCGGGGCTGAAAATTGTGTATCCATCCACGCCGCTGGATGCCAAGGGTCTGCTGAAAGCGAGCATCCGGGACAATAATCCAGTCCTATTTTTCGAGCATAAATTTTTGTACCGCCGGATAAAAGAAGAAATTCCAAGCGACGATTACATCGTGCCGCTCGGCAAAGCGATTGTCCGCCGGGAAGGCCATCACCTGACGATGCTTTCCTATGCGGCGATGATGCACACTTCGCTGGAGGCCGCCGATGCTCTTGCCAAAGAGGGAATCGAAGCGGAAGTCATTGACCTGCGGACACTCTTGCCGCTTGACGAGGAGACCATTCTGGATTCGGTGAAAAAGACCAATCGCTGCCTGGTGGTGCACGAAGACACGAAAACCGGGGGTATCGCAGGAGAGATCGCCGCGATCCTGTTCGAAAAAGCGTTCCACGATCTCGATGGTCCGCTGGTGCGGGTAACTTCGCTCGATACGCCGGTGCCGTACGCGCCAACACTGGAAGAAGCGTTTTTGCCAAACGCGCAAAAGGTGTTTCGGGCCGCCAAGGCATTGGCCGGCTATTAGCGGCCCGTGGATTTTTTTCATTTTTCCTCTGCTGACCGTTATTATCGATTTGGCTAAACTGCCGCAGACTGCAACCGCGTTTCCGTCCTGCACCGTATACTATTTTTCTAACGGAGCAAGGAGGGGCGCGACGGCTTTTCCCCATCAAACAGTAGTGAGCCAGGTCTGAGATTGATCCCAGCAGGAGGAAGAGGGATGCGACTGGCAGCAGCGTTATTGGCGGTTTCCATTCTAGCGGGAACTCCCACAGTTCTTTCCGCCGCTCCCGACGGCGCAACCATCGTTGGCAAAGTCTCCTACAAAGGCACTCCGCCAAAGTTTAAACCAGTTGACGTGAGCAAGGAGCCAGAATGCGTCAAACTGCATGCGACTAGCCCCCTGGTTTCTGAAGCTGTTGTCGCCGGAACTGCCAATACCCTGCAAAACGTGGTGGTCTACATATCGACTGGCCCCGCGGAGAACACTCCCGCGCCTTTACGGCCCGCCTTGTTTGATCAGAAAAACTGTCACTACACGACGCACGTTCTGGCCCTGCGGACCGGTCAGGAGATCAGCATCTCCAACAGCGATCCGTTTTCCCACAATATTCACCCGCTCGCCAAAATCAACCGGGAGTGGAACCGCATTCAGCCGCCCGGAACACCGCCGTTTTCCTATTCCTATGAAAACGAAGAATTCATTCCGGTGAAGTGTAATATCCATTCTTGGATGCAGGGCTATTTTGTAGTTCTCAGAACCGGCCACTTTGCCGTCACCGGGGCTGACGGTTCGTTCCGGCTTCCGGATCTTCCGCCCGGCAAATACACCGTCACCGCGTGGCAGGAGACCTACGGGACGCAGAAACAGGACATCACCATCAGCGGTGGAGAAACGCAAACCGTGAATTTCGTCTTTGACTTGAAGCCATAAAAATGCCACTTGCCCCCCCGAGGACGCCTCCGCCTTTTGTCCTCCGCCAGTTTGGCTGTAAACTAGACAA
>DATFZN010000155.1:0-2412 GCA_035314425.1 Candidatus Acidiferrum sp.
CTGCAACACGCGAAAGTAGAATCCTGGTCTGTGATGAGAAACGAGCAGGGCGGCCATCCGAGGTTCATCCATGCGAATGCCGACGCGGTAGCACGTTACGCGTGGCTGCGTTACTTCAAATTCAGCCCCACCGATGCGATATCGATCGCCGATGCATACCTCGTTGTCAGGAAGTCCTTCGACGGTGAAGTTTTCCCCGAACTGACCGAAAGTAAAATCACTGCGGCCCAGAAAGCGCTCCCAGTAATGGTAAGAATCCATCTGGTAGACGAATACGGCGCGGTGCTCCCCTCCGTGACCCGCCAGATCGGCTTGCGCATCGCCTTGAATATTGAGTCTGCGCACCATTCGCCGTCCATCAACTGGAGGTTTCCAGACTGACGTTCGGACCGTCTTACCGTTCCATGTCACGTCGCGCGGAAGGCCGACATTTACTGCAAGCAATCTGGGCATTCATACCTCGTCGAAGTCCAGCGTCCGACTAGAATCCTAGCTATACACCACCCTGAACTCAGGCTTCGCGATAGGGACCTTCTTCTGGCGCAAAGCGGACACTGAAGGGCGAGAACTGCTCTTGCGAATCCTGCACACCCAAACCGCTTTCCGCCGGGTACCAATCAATTTCAGGTGAACCGAACGGGCGGCCCCTGCGCTCCCACAATTCGTAGGCGAGCTTTGCAATCCCATCGTGCCTGTATTCTTCCTTCATTTTTTCCTACTTGTTGGATGCCAGGCGCGAGTCAACGGGGCTGCCGATTACCCCAGTAATTTGCCCGCGAGCCAGTAATCCATACTAAACTTTCCCGGGCCAGAGCAGATCAGCCAGATAAAGAAGAGCACGTACAGGACTTCCGGAAGGTACAGGAAATCGTCGACCCAGCGAAGAAACGAAAGTCCCTTAGGCACTGTGGTAACCGCGCTGGTCAGGGTGGCGACAATCATATCAATCAATAAAGCCACGCTGCCGAAGCTGGAAAAAAAACCCACGGCCACCAACGATCCGCAAAAAAACTCGACAGCCGACACGAAATAAGCTGTGAAGTGGGGAAGCGGGATTTTGGCCTGCACGAGCGTGTCGTAAACGGGCTTCGTGCCGCCGGCGACAAACAATTTGTTTGCGCCGGAGATGGCGAAGAACAGCCCGATCGAAACGCGCACCAGCAGGATGGCGTATTGTTCCAAATTACCATTGCCCATCAGCGCAAACTGGACCAACCCTTTCCAATCCATCGCTTGTACCTCCATCGCTAGATATGCAAACCGCAAAAAGCGCTGCGGCGGCGAATCCTCAGAGATTAGTTGTCCATCCGTTCGACCCATTGAGCGCGCGATGCGGGAGCCACGAATGGATCCGCAAAGTACTGTGTTTCCCGCGCAACCTTGTCGCCTTTGAACTCCATGATGCTGACGGTGCAAGACGGCTTGCCGTCATAGGTCAGGATGAGTTCGGTGACCCAAAGGTCGCCGCCGCCCAGGATTCGCCGGATCGAGAAGCGTTTTTTGTTCGGCTGGCTGGCGCGCTGGTTCTGGATGTTGCGTCGACCGCGGGTTCTCTCGCCGGACTGCGGGTATTCCAGCACCGCGTCCTCGAGATAGATGCGGTGCTCCGTTTCAAAATCGTTGGCATCGGACGCCGCCCAATGCTGATCGAGCGCCGCGCGGATCTCCTGATCTCGCACTCCAGAAACCTGCTCGTTGTTTCGCTGATCGTTCATCTCGGGCCTTTCCATTACATTAGAAGCGAAATCACGTCGCGCTGTTTTTTCGGTCAAGGCTAGTTCGCGGATCATCTTTCGCGCTGAGGTACTCCAGTCCAAGCGGCCCCATTGCGGTTACTTGCGTGACGTACTCGCCGGATTTCGCCGAGTGGAAATGGGGCGTGTTGCCAGGGAAAAGATCCCGGAAATAACGGTATAGACTCGATCCTCCGGGTGCTTGTGAGGCATCAGTTTCTCGCCGTGAGGCACTTTGACCCTGATCGTGTAAGGGCCGGGCTCGGAGGGCTGACCGACGACGACGGCGAGCCGGACGGCAGGTGGGAACGCCGGGAACGGTTTCCAATCAATATCCTCCGACAAGATGGCTTTGAACACTTCCTGTCCGGGTTGGTGAGCACGTATTCCGCTTTGCTGAGCAGGCTTTGCGCCGCCGGCTTTCTGAGACATACAAGCCTCCTTGGTGCAGGAAATGTAAAACATCACCCCCGACTTTTTGAAACAGGTCCGCCAAGATTCGCTGCGAGCGGCTGCCATCCTCCAAGTTCTGGAGTTGAGAATCGCGCCGGACACGGACCTAGCGCGCGATTTGGCTCAGGTAGTAGCCGAGCCGATTTTCGACATCGCCTGGCTACTGACATAAACCCTCCTTCAACGGAACTGGGTTCAACGGGTATGGCCGTCAACTCAAGCAGAA
>DATFZN010000156.1:0-11879 GCA_035314425.1 Candidatus Acidiferrum sp.
GGCTCAACGGCAAAAAAATTGCGGATCGGGCCGACGTTGCTGGAGCCTATCGTTCCTACCAATTCCGCGTCAACGAACTGCTGCACCCCAGCGCGAATCGGAAGAACGCGCTCGCCGTAGAAATCTTTGCTCCGGAGAAAAACGACCTCGGGCTGACCTGGGTCGACTGGAATCCGACTCCTCCGGACAAGGACATGGGCATGTGGCGCGAAGTATTTCTTTCCGAATCTGGTGAAGTGGCTCTGCGCTCGCCCTTCGCTACCTCCAGGCTCGTGAACAACTATGGTGGGGCCGAACTTACATTGAGCGCCGAACTATGCAACACCGCCAATCATCCCGTCGACGCACTCCTCGACGCCGAGGTCGAGGGCGATCATTTCTCTCAGCGCGTAGAACTCGCAGCGAACGAGACCAAAATCATCGCCTTCCGTCCGGAACAATTCCCGAAACTCAAGCTCGCTCATCCGCATCTTTGGTGGCCCTATCAGATGGGCGAACCGTTTCTCTACTCCGCAAAATTCCGCGTTGAGGTCGGGAAGGATCTATCCGATTTCGCCTCCATCAACTTCGGCATTCGTGAAGTAACATCCGAGCTCACTCCGAAAGGCGGCCTCCTTTTCAAAGTCAACGGCCACAAGGTTCTCATCCGCGGCGCTGCCTGGACTCCCGACATGCTGCTCCGCTGGGATTCGAAGCGCGTGGGCGCCGATCTCGCCTATGTCAAGCACATGGGCCTCAACACCATTCGCCTCGAAGGCAAAGTTGACCGCGAGGAATTTTTTGACGCGACCGATCGTCTGGGCATTCTGGTCATGCCCGGTTGGATTTGCTGCGATATGTGGGAACACTGGGACGACTGGACTGGCGAAACGAAAAAGATTGCCGCTGCTTCTCTGACAGATCAGATCACGCGCCTTCGTACGCACCCCAGCGTTTTTGTTTGGCTCTACGGCAGCGACAATCCTCCGCCGCCGGACATCGAGAATATGTATCTATCCATTCTCAAGAATCTAGAGTGGCCGAACCCGTCGGTCTCTTCCGCTTCGGACACGGCAACCAAAATCAGCGGTCCCTCCGGCGTAAAAATGACCGGTCCATACGAATATGTCCCCCCAATGTATTGGCTTGCTGACACAGAAGCCGGCGGCGCGTTTGGTTACAACACGGAAACCAGTCCAGGGCCCGCGATCCCCACGAAAGAAAGCCTAGCCAAATTTATTCCCATGGATCACCTCTGGCCCATCGGGGAGTATTGGAATTTCCATGCAGGCGGCGAACGCTTCACTACCGTCGACGTTTTCACTGAGGGCCTGAACCACCGCTACGGAACTGCGACCACGCTCGAAGACTACGAGCGCAAAGCGCAAGCCTCCGCCTACGATAACGAACGATCCATGTTTGAAGCCTATGGCCGCAACAAATATGTCTCCACTGGCGTCATTCAATGGATGCTCAACAATGCGTGGCCCTCGATCATCTGGCATCTATACGATTATTATCTCGTGCCCGGCGGTGGCTATTTTGGCACGAAAAAAGCCCAGGAAATTGTCCATGTCCAATACGACTACACGACTAATTCCGTCTCTGTCGTCAATGGGACCTACGCCCCGATCAAAGGCCTAAAGGTCAGCGCCAAGCTCTATAACATCGACTCCAAACAAGTCGCCGCGCAAGATGCCAGCTTCGATATCGCCGCCGACGCCGCTGCAACAGCGATCGATCTACATAATCCCGCGAATCTTTCGACCACCTATTTCCTCAAGCTCGAACTCCGCGACGACGGCGGCTTGCCGGTTAGCGACAATTTTTACTGGCTTTCCACGAAGCCCGACACCATGGACTGGGCTAACAAAAAAGACACCGTGTACACGCCGCAAAAAACTTTCGGTGATCTCACCGGCCTGAACTCGCTTCCGCAAGTGAATCTTGAAGTGAGAGCCGACTCTCATCACGAAGCCGGTACGAGCAATTCCGTACGCGTAAGAGTCAAAAATTCATCCGCAAATATCGCGTTCCAGGTCCATCTCCGCCTCGCCAATTCCAAAGATGGCGACGACATTGTCCCAATTTTCTGGGACGACAACTATTTCTCCCTATTACCCGGCGAAGAGAAATCCCTTTCCGCCACCTATGACTTAACCGAGGCCGAACGCCGGGGCGAACTCCTGGAAATTTCGGGTTTCAATATCGCCCCGGCAACGATCAAGCTCTCTCACTAACTCTCGTTGCACAGTCACTCCTGTGCCCTCGGGTTTCTCAATCCGACACATTCATTTCTAAATGCAAATTGTCTGTTTTGGTTTCAACTCAACCTGACACTAATCGGCCGCAGGCACCGTCGGCACCTTGGTTACCGGTCGATCAAAGTTCAACACGCTCGACACAAACTGGCTCAGTGTTCCCCCCAGATGATCCAGCACCCTCTGCTTTAGGGTCGTGTAATCTTGTGTCCCGCAAAACAGGTCACTCATCAATTGCCGGAACATCGCATTCCGCTGTAAAAATTGCACCATTCGCGTCGTCACCGCCGAACCCAGAAACGAACCGCGATAAAACCGTCGCACAATCCTCGACGCAAATTCCAATTCGGCCGAAAACGACGCCCGAACCCGTGCCTGATACTTCTCCGGGCATCCTTCCGCCAGCGCGCGCCCTAGCAACTCGCCAGACCGCATCGCGTAGAACAGTCCTTCGCCGGTTAACGGATCAACCCACGCCGCCGCGTCTCCACACAACGCCCAGTTGTGCCCCATCACTGCGCGATTGGACAAGGTGCTCTCTTGTGGCGACGGCAAGACGTGGCTGTAAAATTTCGCGTTCTCCGTCGACATCTTCTCGGTCGCCGCAAACGCATGCAAATGGGTCTTCAACTCTGTGCTTGTATGCGCGGCCATGCTCCCACAAATCCCCAGCGACAAATGATCCGCGCGTGGAAACGACCAGATGTATCCCTCAAACTCCGGCAAAAATTTAATAACGATCTCTTCCGCGGTCTGCGGCACAAAATAGCCCTGGGTAATTTCCAGTTCGTCCTTAGAGAGCGCCCGGATTCCCGGCAAATATTGATTCCGCGCACCCGCGGCTAGTACCACAAAGTCCGCTGTCTTCAAATTGCCATCCGCCAAAAAGCGGGGTTTCTCGCAATCCGTATCCACACTCTGCACTCGCGAATGGTGAATTTGACAGCCCGCGTCGCGCGCCCGGTCTAGCAGCATTCCATTTAGTACCATGCGCGAATAAATGACGATCGGGTGCTGCAGGTCGAGTTTCACGCGCTGATTTTCCGCGCTGATAATTTCCACGTCGCGTATTAGTTTTTTGGGATGATCGTTGTCCAGCAGAAAAGGGAAGCGTTGCGTCGCCTTATAGGTCAACCCGCCGCCGCACGGTTTTTCCCACGCCAAATGCTCATCGTAAATATGGACTGTGTTCCCCGCAAGTGCCAGCTGTTCGCCGCACATTGCGCCGGAAGGCCCACCACCAACAATCGCTATTTCAGACATCCTGGCTACCCATGTTTATTTTGCTGTCGTCTCCGGCGCGGGTGAAAAAGGAGACCTCAACTGGTGCCCAGCCTCTTTACGAAACAGGGAAAATCACCAGGCAAAAACCTGCCAAAAGTATAGCACTGAAGAGTGCTGCGGCCATTGCGGAGCCGCTCTGCTTGCGTACCAATTGGGCACCTAGGCCACACATCACGAAAAACAGTGCAAAATAAGGCGCCAGCAGCACCAGCAATATTTCTGCGCTATGCAGCGCCAATACTCCGACCGCCAGCGCGATCCACGCCACCACCACCAGCGCCAATCTGAGCACATATCTTTGCCGGCCGCTTCCTGTAACCACCGGTCCCAGCCCGATTTCTAGCGCGTAAGTGAACAGCAATGCCGCCAAAAAGAAGACCGGGAATCGTGTCCACCGCTCGGCGGTCATCCACGCCCCGGCGATTGTCAACTGTAGCCATCCGGTAATCAACAAATGCAAAACGAACGCGCCAAAGGCTGCCGCCAACCAGAGTTTGGGAGCTGGGCGAAATGTCCGTCGCGCCACTCCCGCATGCAGCCCCAGGAGGATCAATCCCGTTATCAGAAAAAAGCTTGCCAGATAGTCGCCTTCAAACACGTGCAGCGACCGCAACGGCATCCAGTAGCGCAGCAGTAACACCACGGCAAACGCTACCACAGCGAACTCTGCCACTGATCGCACCGCCGTCAGTTTTGTTGCCGGAGCCGATTCCACCAGGGGCTTCTCGCCAACCGTCTCTTGCAAGAACGGCCCGGCAAGCACCAGAATTCCCAGTAACCCGAGCAATCCGCCAAGCAAATTCCCGCGAAACGGCAGGGGCTGATTCGGCGCCGGAAGATGCAACACCTTCGCTGCCCAGGCCTGCACCATCCGCGCCACGACGGGTGAAAACAGTACGCTCACATGCGAATTCCACGGCACCAACATGAATTGCGACGTGCCATCGGTGCTCGTCAGAGCATAATCCGCCGCATTCGCGCGCAGCCCCTCCGGCTCAAACTGGCCGGCCAGGATTAAACTGTCGACCGGGACCGGTGGTGGATCCCTGTAGAGCAAAACTTCTGGGGAAAGTCCATGCGCCACGACCATGGGTGCCGGGGAAATTGCAATCACGCCCGCGACATGAATTTTTGACGCCGTCCGCAGAGCAATCGCTGCTCCCATTGAATGGCCCGCCAAAATCGTACGTTCCGGCACAATCATCCCACGCGCCAGCAATCCGCGCACAAACGAAGCCGAGCACTCTTCGGCCTGCGCTGTGGTGAATGGACCCGCCGTCTGGCCGTGCCCGGGCGAATCCGGCAAATACACGCGTAGTCCTTCATCGGCAAATGCCCGTGCCAGATACATCATGATCACTTTGTTTGCCGTCAACCCGTGGAGCAGGACCACGCTTCCGTTCTGGGAATTTTCCGGCAAGCCAGCCAACTCTAAGATTGTCGTATTTAGCCGGCAGCTTCCAGAACTTGCAACCACTCTTTGCTCCGTGTATTTCCGCGAAGCCATAAACGTCAGCACCGCCCCCAATCCCAACAATACAATCCCAGTCACCGCAACCGATAACGGACTTTTCTTCACCCATCCCTCTTTCCCGCTGCTTCTCTTTTCTTCACTGCGTGCTCTTTATCCCGACCTCGTCCCTACCTCCGTGTTACTTCCGCACTTGCTTTCCGGCCGTTCACTTTCAACATTCGCCGTGTGCCTCGAACGTCATGCTAGACTCACACCACGAGGTCCATTTGTATTCTTCCGTTCTCACTCTCGACGAATTGATTCTGCGGTTTGCCAAACAGAAACGCAACGGCAGGTAGGTAGTATTCACCAACGGATGTTTCGACCTCCTTCATCCCGGCCACATTCGCACCTTTGAAGCCGCGCGCGCCCTTGGAGATATCCTCATTGTTGGCCTCAACAGTGACCTAAGCGTCCGCACGCTGAAGGGCCCGGGTCGCCCCGTCATTCCGGAACAGGAGCGCGCGGAAATCTTAGCCAGCATTGAGTGTATCGATGCTGTCACCATTTTTTCCGATCCCACTCCGCAAAAGGTGATTGCTGCTCTGCTCCCTGACGTTCTCGTCAAAGGTGGTGATTGGCCCGACGACCAGATTGTTGGCCGCATCGAAGTGGAAGCCTCGGGAGGCCGTGTGGCCCGTATCGACATCGTTCCCGGCTACTCCACGACGGAAATCCTCAAAAAAATCCACTCGCTCCCGTAGCTGTTGTTGCCGATCTAGAGATCGGCCGCCGCCCACGGTGGCGATTCCCTCCCTAATTCGTCGAATCACGACCGCACCAGTTAGAATGGATCTGCAACGCATGATTCTGCCCGCGGTACGCGAACGTCTCGAATCGCTTCTGCGCCACCCCTCTTTGGACAGCGCACTGGCAGAACTACGCGTCGGCGGCTCCATTGTCGGACTTTCCGGTCTGCAAGACGTCGCCAAAGCCCTTGTCGCCGCGTATCTTACGCACGAAGCTCGCCGCCCAGCCTTCTTCCTCACCGAATCCAACCTTCGCGCCGAATCGCTTGCCGAAACTCTTCGCTTCTTCTTACAAATTTTCCCCGGGAGCACGGGAGGCATCGCCATCCTCCCCGCCTTCGACAGCCTGCCGTGGGATTCGCAGGTACCTCACGCGGACATTCTCGAGCGCCGCGCCGCCACTCTGTATCGCCTTGCCAACGGGGAGGTGTCTCTGGTCATTGCGCCCATTACGGCTGCACTCTGGCGTTATCAGGATCCCTACGTCTATCTGACTCTTGCGAAAACTCTCAGCAAAGACACCGAACTCCCTCACGAAGAATTAATCGCCCATCTCGCCAGCACCGGTTACGCCCGCGCAGAAATGGTTGAGCTCCCCGGCCAGTTCGCCGTCCGCGGAGGAATTATTGATATTTTTTCTCCGGAAGCGCCCCGCCCGGTCCGCATTGAACTTCTGGGCGACACGGTCGAAAGCGTGCGCGAATTCGATCCGCGCACCCAGCGCTCGGTAGCGCCGGTAATTCGCACGACGATTCTCCCGCTCACGGAATGGAGTCTTCCTACGCCAGGCACTGGCCGTCCCTCTGATTGGGGATCCACTGGGTGGGTCGGCGGCACCAAAGAGGCCGGCAGCAGCTCGCTTCTGGAACTTGCCGAAAGTTCCCTCCGGCCAATTGTTTTTCTCGACGAGCCCAGCACTCTTCGCGAGGCCATCAAAAAAGATCTCGATGCGGCCACCTTAAACTACGAGCGGCATGGCCAGTCCAACTCCCCGGAAGTCTCCCACTATTTTTGGACGCCAGCGGAATGGGAGCGTGCCGCCGCAAAAACTTCGCGCGTCGAACTCGAACAACTGCATCTCTCGCCCGATGGCGGCCATCAACGATTTGAATTGAGCGCTCGTCCCAGCACTCGCTATCACGGTGACGTGGCGGCTTGCTTCGCCGCGCTGAAGTCTCAACTCGCTTCCGGCAGTAAGGTCTATCTCACCGCCGCCAGCTTGGGTGAACTCGAACGCTACGCCGATATCTGCCGGGAGTACGAGGTCCCGTACGTCCTCGGCGAAACCGAGGAAGCCGCCACCGGGTTCACCGCAGAAAGCGCCACGGAATCCGCCGCGCTCGTCCTCGTTCGAGCTCCGTTCGCAGAAGGCGTGACATTCCCGGATTCCAAGCTCACGATTTTTGGCAACGCTGATCTGTTCGACGTTACTCCGGCGGTTGAACGCGCGAGTCGCAAAATTCGCACTTCGGGATTCTTCACCGACTTCGCCGATCTCAAGCCCGGCGATTACATCGTTCACATCGATCACGGCATCGGTCAGTTTGAAGGACTTCGCCTTATCGAATCCGACGGTCGCCCGGGCGAATTCATGCTTCTCCGTTTCGCCGATGATGCGCGTCTCTACGTTCCGCTCGAACGCATGGACCTTGTTCAAAGCTATCGCGTTGTTGAAGGCTCGGAGCCGCCGCTAGATCGTCTCGGTGGCACTGCGTGGACGTCGCGCAAAGCCCGCGTCCGCAAATCCCTCGAAGACATGGCGGATCAACTCCTTCTTCTCTATGCGCAACGCAAAACCGCTGAAGGTTTCGCGCTTTCTCCGGACAGCAACTGGCAGCGCGAATTTGAGGACGCTTTTGAGTTTGAAGAAACTCCCGATCAGCTGACCGCCATTCGCGACATCAAGCGCGACCTCGAAAAGGCTTCACCAATGGACCGCCTGCTTTGCGGCGACGTGGGCTATGGCAAAACAGAAGTTGCGATGCGCGCGGCCTTCAAAGCGGTTGCTGACGGTAAGCAAGTTGCTGTCCTCACTCCCACTACGGTTCTCGCGTTTCAGCATTTTGAAACGTTCAAGAAACGTTTCGCCGCGTTTCCCGCTCGCATCGAAATGCTCAGCCGCTTCCGCACTGCTGCCGAACAAAAAGTCGTCCTCAGCGATCTCGAAGCGGGAAGAGTCGATATCGTCATCGGCACGCACCGCCTGCTCTCGAAAGATGTAAAGTTTCAAGATCTGGGCATCCTCATCGTCGACGAAGAGCAGCGGTTCGGGGTTGCCCACAAAGAGCGCCTGAAAGAGATGCGCAAGAACGTCCACGCGTTGGCCCTTTCGGCTACCCCCATTCCGCGCACGCTGCACATGTCGCTCGTGGGCTTGCGCGATATGTCCGTTATTGAGACCGCTCCGCGCGATCGCCTGGCCATCCAAACCGTGGTCACATCCTTCGACGAGGAAGTGGTCAGAAAGTCCATCGAAACCGAACTCTCTCGAGACGGTCAGGTCTACTTCATTCACAATCGCGTGGAATCGATCGACTCGCTGGCCGCGCTCGTCGTCAAACTTGTCCCGCAAGCCCGCGTCGTTGTCGGCCACGGCCAAATGGGCGAAAAAGAGTTAGAGCAAGTAATGCTGAAATTCATTCGTGGGGAAGCCAATGTCCTTGTTGCGACTACGATTGTCGAAAACGGCCTCGACATTCCGCACGCCAACACCATTCTCATCAATCGGGCCGATCGCCTCGGCCTTGCCGAACTCTACCAACTCCGCGGCCGCGTCGGCCGTTCGCATCAACGCGCTTACGCTTACCTACTCGTTCCGCCCGAAACCATCCTCACTGAAATTGCCCGCAAGCGTCTTGCCGCCATGAAAGAGTTCAGCGAACTCGGCGCGGGTTTCCGGATCGCTGCCCTCGATTTGGAACTGCGCGGGGCAGGGAACATGCTTGGCCGGCAGCAGCATGGCCACATTGAAGCGATCGGCTTCGACCTGTACGTCCAAATGTTGGAACGAGCGGTCGCCAAACTGAAAGGCACCGAATCTGCCCCTGAGCAACGCACCACCATCAACCTTGGCCTGGACGTTCGCATCCCCCAGGAATACATTCCCAGCGAAAATCTGCGCTTGCGGACCTACAAACGCGTCTCCACAGTTGCAACCGAGGAGGAAAAACAGGATGTTCGGAGGGAGCTGGAAGATCGTTTCGGCCAATTGCCCAGGACGGTGGAAAACCTTTTGGAGTTTGCCATGCTCAAATCCATGAGCGAGCAGCTTCATGTTGCTTCGATTGAACGCCAGGGGAATAAGCTCGCCGTGCGGTTTCACCCGGAAACCCCGCTGGACCCTGCGGTCCTGGTGAAAGTTGTCCGTTCACGCAAAGGCATCCGGCTCGATCCCAGTGGTATTCTTTGGATGGAGCTGCAGAAGGGCGAACCGGTCGCCATTGCACTGAGAAACGTATTGCTCGGTCTTAGAGGGGAAGGCTAAACTTTGTATATGACGAAATTTGTTCGCAACACATCGATCGCCGTTGCAATACTCTTTGCGTGGCCTTTTCTCGTTCAAAATCCAGCGGCGCAAACTCCGCCTGCGCAGACTCCAGCCCCGCAACAGCCACAACTTGAAAAGCCTGCCGAAGCGGAGCCCGAGGCTGCAACTCCTGCGGCGGCGACTCCGGAGGCCAAGAAGCCGGATATTCCTTCGACCGCCAAGCCTGCCACGAAGGTGCCTGTCCATACCGGCGAAGGAAAAACCGTCGAGGAAATTATCGCGCGCGTAAACAACGAGATTATCACCAAATCCGAATTGGATAAGGCCCGCGCCGCCTCCGAGGACAATGCTCGTGCGGAATGCGCCAGCCGTTGCACCCCAGAACAGCTTCAAGTCGCCGTCGAAGATGCTCAGAAATACGCTCTCCGTGACCTGATCGACCAGTCCCTCTTGGCACAGCGTGGCAAGGATATGGGGGTCAGCGTCGAAGCAGACGTCGTCAAACAACTCGACCAGATTCGTATCCAAAATAAATTGGCCGATATGGATGAGTTGGAAAAAGCCGTCACGGCCCAGGGGATTAACTGGGACGATTTCAAGAATAACATCCGCAATCGCGCGCTCACCCAGCTGGTCATCGGCAGGGAAGTCGGCTCGCACATCACGATCACCACAGAAGATAGCAAGAAGTATTACGACGAGCACAAAGCCGAATTTGTTCGCCCCGAGCAGGTCTCACTGGCTGCAATTGAAATCAAGACCGAGGGAAAGACGCCAGCCGAAGTTGCCGATCAAAAGAAGAAAGCGGATGACATTGAAAAGAAGCTTAAGGACGGGGAAGATTTCGCTGAGCTGGCCAAGCGTCGTTCCGATGGTGCCACCGCTCAGCAGGGAGGTTATCTCGGCGTTTACAAACGCGGTGAACTTTCCAAGGAACTTGAAGACACCGTCTTTCAGATGAAGAAGAAACAGATCACCGGGGTTATCGAAACCAAGCAGGGGTTCCTCATCCTGGAAGTCATCGAGCACTACACTGAAGGCGAGCAGCCCTACGAAGTAGTGCAGCCGGAAATTATGGACAAGCTTTACAGCCAGCGCATGGAACCCGCCATGCGCGAATACCTGAAAACTCTCCGCGAACAAAGCTACGTCGTCATCAAGCCCGGTTATCAGGAGATGGCGGGTGGCGGCAATTCGGAAATTGAAGAAGTAAGCGCCACACCGGAAGAGGGCAAGACCAAGAAGCCGCACAAGAAGTACTATCTGTTCGGAAAAACAACCGGTTCAACTTGATGAAGTCTCTTTTCGTCAAAGATCTTATTGCGGACCAGTCCGTCACCGCTTTCTTCCTCGTTCACGAGAAAGAAGTTCGCAATACCGCTGCCGGGAAATCCTATCTCCGCATGGAGCTTGGAGATCGCAGCGGCACGGTTGAAGCCCGCATGTGGGACTCTTTTGAAGCGCTCTCCAAAGACATCAAGCGGGACGACTTCATCAAGGTCAGCGCCCGTGTGGAAAACTATCGGAACAAGATGCAGCTCGTTTTGCAACAAATGAGGTTGGCCAAGCCGGAAGAGATCGATATTAGTGATTTTCTTCCTCACACGCCTTACAACGTGGAAGAGCTGTACAAGCAACTCATGGCCTATGGCGAAGAGATCAAAAATCCCTGGCTGAAAAAATTAGTGCTTCAGATTTTTTCGGACCCCACCGTCGCTAAGAACTTTAAGCGCGCACCCGCCGCCAAAGTGATGCATCACGCTTATATCGGTGGATTGCTTGAGCACGTTGTGGGCTTGTGCGGTTTGGCCAAACAAATCGCCGCGCATTACAGCGAACTGGACGTCGACCTCCTGCTCATGGCCGCTTTGCTCCACGATGTTGGCAAACTCGAAGAACTCTGTTTTGAGCGCGCCGTCGGCTACACCGCGGAAGGCCAGCTCCTCGGTCACATCGTAATGGAGCTCGAAACGGTCACCAACGCCATGAACTCCATCGTTGGCTTTCCCGCAAAACTGAAAACTGTCGTCCAGCACATATTGATCAGCCATCACGGCCAATACGAGTTCGGCTCGCCCAAACTCCCCATGATCCGCGAAGCCCTCGCCTTCCATTACATGGACGACCTCGACTCCAAGATGGCCGCTGTCCGCACCGCTTTTCAAATCTCCACTGAATCCGAATGGTCCGGGTTTAGCAGCGCTCTCCAGCGCAAATTCCTAAACCTCGACGAATACCTCAAAGATCCTCCGCAAGCGAAATCGTAGCCGCCCGATAATGAAACAGGCGTCGGACTGTGGCCTTCAGGCGACAGGTGAGCCTGCCACCAGGCATCGACGTTGGTCTGTCGTCCTTTGCAACGTTGTCCGATGGCAGCGAGATTGCGAACCCGAGGCTGTACCACCAAGCGCAGATGAAACTTCGCCGTGCTCAGCGTCGTGTAGCCCGCCGCAAGAAGGGGTCGAAGCGTCGTCGCAAAGCCGTGGTGCTGCTGCGTAAGATTCACCAGCATATTTTTAATCAGCGCAATAACCACCAGCACAAACTAGCTCGTAAGCTGGTGAACCAGTTCGGGAAGATTTTCGTCGAAGACTTGAACGTCAGAG
>DATFZN010000157.1:0-7616 GCA_035314425.1 Candidatus Acidiferrum sp.
TGCCATTCGTCGTGTAATGCATCTGAAAAACCAGATCAGATCCGGCCGGAATATATTTCGCCATTCCGGCGGGCCAACTGTCAGGCGTGCTCCCCGGCGCATAGACCAGTAGTATGTCGCTGTCAGTCCACATGGCTTCCCGGCGATCCTGCTCGCTCGCCAGACTCTTTGCTGTGAATGGTTTTCCAACTGGGGCATGACGTAACCATTTTGAATCTGGTGGCCGCACATAAACGACGCCGTGATGCACATTCTGCGGCATCCCCGGCAGGATTTCCGAACTTTGCACCCAGCGCCCTTCCCTGAAATGCGTCGGCACAATCTCGTAGGTGTAATCGACTTCACCCCCCGCCGGGACGACCACCGGCTCGGTCATTTTTATTTCTAGGTCGGGGGAAGGAATGGTCCACCGCCCTGTCCAGTTCCGCGGCCGGGGTGCATCGGCTGAGTTTCCCGCCGGAGTGTTGGCTCTAATCCACGCGGCAACCGTGGCAATTTCCGAGTCGCTCAACGACGGATCATTCTTGAATTGCCCAATCCCTTTTTCAGCAAACCACGGTGGCATGGAACGCTTCTCCACCGCCACCTCAATCGCCCCCGCAAACCGTCGCGCCTGCTCGTAACTCTCAAAGGCCATCGGCGCAATTCCACCGTTACGGTGGCAAACTTGGCATCGCTGTTCGATGATCGGCTGCACGTCGCGGTAATACGTAGGAATTTTTCGTATCTCGGAACTTGTCTGCGCACACGCCCAAACGCCACTTAAAAGCAATAGCCAAAATACGATCTGAGTTCTATACACTTCTCTATTGTATCCGGTTGGCCGGCAAAATTTGGGAACGCCATTCTCCTGAATCGCGGTTTTGGCCCGGCGATAGACAAAATTGCGTTGGGGGACTCACTCTGCCAATCAGGGGGTGGGTGTTCCTAGCATGCTGCCGGCACCTTTCCGCGCAGTGCCAGCAAGGCCTCATGGAGCGTATCGAAAATTCGATCTGCTCCAATAATTTCGGTTAGGTGATGACGATCGAGGTCAGGCTTGAGATCTGACTGCACGTGGGCAAGCACCAATCCAGCGCCTCTTGCAGCGAGATCCTTCTGAATCTCGCCCACGACACGGGCGGCCGTAAAGTCCACGTTTGTGATCGCACCCGCATCCACAATCAACCAATGCAGTGGCAAAGGCGCGGAGGCCGCCAGCATGCGCACTTCTTGCGCAAACCGATTTGCGTTCGCATAAAAGAGGGGCGCGCCGAACCGATAGATTACAATGCCCGGCTCGCTTGTTTCCCCGGGCGCGACCTTTTCCAGCTGCCAAATTCCCCCAGCAGCTTCTTCCAGCACCGCCGTGTGCGGCCGATAGCTGTGGTGCACGATGCGAAACAGCGATAGGGTCATTGCCAGTAAAATTCCTTGCTCAACGCCCACAAAAACCACCACCACGCTGGTCGTCACCGCGAGCACAAATTCTCCCGGACTTTCGCGGCGAATGTCGGCCATCGCGCGCAAATTGATCATGCGCACGGCAATCGTGAAAACCACCGCGCCTAGCACGCAATTCGGCAAGTATTGCAGCGGTCCGGTGAGGAACAACAGGACAAGCGCAACCACGAACGCTGTGGCCAGATGCGCCGTTTGATTTGTGCCGCCGGAGCTTTCCACCATTGCGGTCTGCGTCGGGCTGCCGTTCACCACAAACGTGCCGCTGAATGCCGCCGCCGCATTGGCCGCCGATAATCCCAGCAGATCGCTGTTTTCGTCGAGTTGCTGATTGTGCCGCGACGCATATAGGCGAGCGGTTGCAGCGCTCTGCGCCACAATCATCACGAAACAGGACAAGCTCACGGGAAGCAGCCCCCACGCATCTTTCGTGCTTAGATCGTGCAATCCAAGATGCGGCCATCCGCCAGGTACAGGGCCAAGCACGCTGACGCCGCGTTCGGAAAGATGGAAGTTCGCGCTTGCCGACACGGCCCCCACAACAGCGAACAGGGGGCCAGGCCAGTTCGGAGCAAATTTGTTGAACAAGAGAATGCATGTGATCACCGCGATCGAAATCCCAACGGTCAGCAGACTCGCATGCGGCAATGCACGAAGCACCTGCAAAAATTGAATCGGAGTGCGCCGGCTGGCCACCTCAATTCCCAACATTTCTCCCAACACCGCTATGCCCACTTGTAAGCCAACTCCGGTAAGAAAACCAAGCAGCACCGTTTGGGACATAAAATCAGCCAGGAACCCGAGCCTGAGTAATCGCGCCAATAACAGGATACAACCGGTCATCAATGCCGCGAGGCCGGCAAGGGCTCCGTAATGCTCGCTCGCGGCAGGCGCCATCAAACTAAGCCCTCCCGCAAGGATCGCTGCCGTAGCCGAATCCGCTGCCACCACCAGAAATCGTGACGATCCAAATATCGCAAACGCGATCAAGGGCAACAGCAGCGTGTACAAACCGGTGATCACAGGCGTACCCGCAATGCGCGTGTAGCCCAGCGATTGCGGAATGTTCATTGCCGCCAGCGTGAATCCGGCCAGCAAATTTTTTGGCAGCTCCGCCCACTCAAACGGCCGCAGCCCCTTAAACAGCCGAAACTGATGCTCGGGTGGTGGACGCAATCCCGTTTCGTTAGCCATGAAATGGATGTCTCTTCACGTTCAGGTAGATAAGCGCAACGACCATCGGGTAACATTCTGATCTGCGTAGACGACGAAGGTTAATCCCCGCATTTGCCGCAAATCTTAGGTTGCGTCCAAGGACAAGTCAATGAAGAATGGCCCAGAGGCCCAGAGTAAGCCCGCGAAGCTTTTCAGAGAAACCCGATCCTTACTTTCTTAATTGCATTTCCGTCTTTCCCTACAATCCTCTATAATGTTTAGTTTGGCTACACGCGAGGGAGAAACCTGTAATGGCTGGCGCATTTGAAAATCAAAAGACCGGCGTCCGAATCCTGTTCGGCGTCATCATCGGCATTCTGGCTTTGAGCATGTTGCTCTATCTCGTGCCGCAGGGTACCACGACGGCAGAGACATCCACTGACGTGGTGGCCAAGATTGGCGATCAAACGGTCACTCTGGCCGATGTCCACACTCAGCTCAATGAGATTCGCCAGCGCAATCAAATCCCCCAGCAGCTGGAAGGACTTTACGCGCGCCAGATCCTCAATCAACTCGTCTTCCAAAAAGAAATTGAGTACGAAGCCAAGCGCCTAGGCATTACCGTCAGCGACAAGGAACGCGCCGACCGCATTCGCCAATATCTGCCCTCCGCGTTTAACGGTGATAGTTTCGTCGGAATGGAATCCTATCAGCGCGAAGTACAGCAGCGTTTCCAGCTCACCGTGCCCGTTTTCGAAGAGCTTGTGAAGTCCGGTCTCGTCGAAGAAAAATTCCGCAAACTGATCACCGACGGCATCAGCGTCAGCCCTGCCGAAATTCAGGAAGAGTTCCGCGTCCAGAACGAAAAGGTCAAGCTTGATTATGTCAGTATCAAGCCGGAGGACCTCGCGTCTAAAATCACTTTGGATAGTGCGCAAATCTCTGCTTACTACGACCAGAACAAATCCAAATATCAGATTCCGGAAAAGCGCATCGTCCGCCACGCTCTCGTTGACCTCAACCAGATCCGCCAGAATACTACAGTCACTGACGACGAGCTGAAAGTCATCTACCAACAGAATATTCAGCAATACCAGGTCCCCAACCGCGTGCACGCCGAACACATACTCTTCATGACCGTTGGCAAGACCGACGCCGAAGTCGCCGAAATTAAAGCCAAGGCCGAAGATGTGCTCGCTCAGGCAAAAAAGAAGAATGTGAACTTCGAGGAGCTGGCTACGAAATATTCCGAGGATCCGGGCTCCAAGACCAAGAGGGGCGATTTGGGCTGGCTTGTCCAGGGGCAAACCGTGCCCGAGTTCGAGAAGGTCGCCTTCAGTTTAAACAAGGGCGAGGTTTCGGACCTGGTCAAGACACAGTACGGCTTCCACATTATTAAGGTTCTCGACAAAGAGACCGCGCACACCAAGACCTTTGAGGAAGTGAGGGACAGCATCCGCACGCCTTATCTTCTTCAGAAGGCAGATCAGACTGCCGGAGGCACAGCGGACAAGCTCTCGGCCGATATTCGCCAGTCGAATAAGCTCACCCTCGACGAGCTCGCGAATAAATATCACTTGCCCGTTGCTGAGACTCGCCCGCTAGCCGCGGCCGAGCCGGCGCTCGAACTCGGCAATTCCAAGGAAGTTCGCGATGAAATCTCTGGCCTCCGCATGGGCGAACTCAGTTTGCCGGTCCATACCGACCGCGGCTATGTAGTACTCCAGCTTAAGGAAATCCTGCCGGCGCACTCCGGGACGCTTGACGAAGTTCGCGACCGGGTTCTGACCGACTTGAAAAACCAGAAGGCTGCGGAATTGGCCAAGAGCAAAGCCGATGATCTTGAAAGGCGCGTGAAGGCCGGAGAAAAGTTCGATGTTGCCGCCAAAGGCCTCGGGCTCGATCCCAAAACCTCCGAGGAATTCGCCCGGAACGGCTCTATTGCAGGTGTGGCTAGCGGAAAACAGCTTGCCGACGCGTTTAGGTCCAGCGTCGGCCAGATTGCACCTCCGGCTGCGATCGGCGACAACTGGGTTGTCTATGAAGTTGTCGCAAAAACCGAGGCGAATCCGGACGATTTCGAGAAGCAAAAGAAAACTATCACCGATAATCTGCTCCAGCAGAAGCGCGGACTGGCATTTGACGCCTTCCGGACGGCCCTTGAAGAGCGCCTGAAAGCCGAAGGCAAATTGAAGCTGTTCCCTGACAGAATGCGGGGCTTTGGCGGCATTGGCCTTCCTAACTCTTAGCTAACAAAGAACTTAAAAATTAATAGCGCGCCCTATTGCCCTCCAGCACCCTACCCGGTAGCCTATGGATGGTATTCCGGCGCTCGAGTAGGGTGTCTTTTCCAGGGAGTGCTTATACTCATGGAAAGACCTCGAATCCCGGAACGCCATTCAAAACTACAAATTCTAATTTTCCACTCTTGAGGGGATATCCATGTCAGGCCGTTTGTCGAATGTTCGAAATGATTATCGCTGCAGCATCGAAAAGAATCAGACCGGCAAGTATTGTGTTAGGGTTCGAGTTCAATACCCGCGTCACGCCTGGAACCTAGGGGTCTTCTTTCTGGCTTCCTCCTTCGACCGCGCCATGAAAAAACTGGAAGAGTCCCTGCACTTCCTGCAGCGCAATGAAGAGAAATTGTGGTTCTGGGGAGTAGATCGTGGGGAGGAAATGGGCTTCTCCACCGAATTCCTGAAAGAGGCGGGTCTCACATTGGACCGCCGCACTGAATTTCCTCGCAAGGCTGCTAATCTTTCTGTCGCACCTGAGCGCGATGTCCCAGCTTTCGTCCTGGGCCCAGTCCGTCGGGGCTTGGCCGAAGCCGTCGAATTTGCCCGCGTTCAGCCTTCTGGCGACTAAACCTGCCTAAAGGGTCAGTTCGAGGGAGCGTTAGCCTCTTTTGCCATTACTCAGTGATGAGATATCTTTTCTCCGGAAAACCTTAGGCCCGAATTCGTCAGGAGGGCAGTGGTTCGCAATTTTGAACACACCCCCGCACAGGTCTTATTCTTCCTTGACTTAGCAACCATTATCTTTCATTATTCGCCTCAATCTACGGGCTTGGCCCGATGCGAAGGGGAACCCCAGTCGCGCGGCTTATTGTGCGCCAGCCAGAGGGTGGATCTTCTAGCCGCACGAAGTGAAAGGAAACTTCAACCAATGAATCGGATTCACAAGACCTTGTATTTGGCTCTGCTCGCGGCATTGATGCTGGTGTGTGGGGATCTAACTTTGCGAGCACAAACCGCTGCGCAGACCCCTGCCACGACCGATCAGAGCGATACTAGCACCACCTCGAAGTCCAAGAAAAAGAAGAAGAGCACCACGGACACCACGGCAGACGCGACTGCGGCTGATTCCTCGACGACCTCCAAGGGCAAGTCCAAGTCGAAAAAGAGCAACGACGATTCCTCGGCGACAACCGATAGCTCGGCATCCACTTCCAAATCGAAGTCCAAAAAACCTACCACCGATACCACTGCTGCTGCCGACGACACGGCTTCGAATTCCAGCAAGTCCAAATCCAAGAAGGCCGCCGCGGACACTAGCACCGGCGCAGCCGCTTCTGCTGGCAGCACGACTTCCGCCTCCAAGAGCAAGAAAGCTGCTGCCGATACTTCGGCTGCTTCGACTGATGCAGCGACAACGTCCAAGGCCGGGACTGCCGCTACCGCGAGCACCACGAAGTCCAAGAGCAAGAAAGCTACTGCGGATACCACGACTGCTGCCGCACCTGCCGCTGCTGCCCCCAGTGTACCTGCGGCTAAGCCTGCTCCTGCTCCGGCGGCTACCCCGGCGCCAGCTGCGGTGCCTGCGACCAAGTCTGCTGCCGCTCCTGCGGCTCAGCAAACTCCTCCGGCTAACAGCGCGGGCATGGTCTGGGTGAATACCGATTCCAAGGTCTACCACAAGCCGGGAACTCGTTATTACGGTAAAACCAAGCAGGGCAAATATATGACTGAGGAAGATGCCAAGAAGGCTGGATATCGCGCCGCCGAAAACGAATAGCTTTAGCTGTCGAGCCGGGGGGTAGCCGTAAAAACTCAAGGAGGATAGACGATGAACAAGAATCTGAACCGATTGTTGCTAGCCGTCCTCGCTTTGTTGCTGAGCGTGGGCGTCGCCGTTTCGCAGCCGCAGAGCACTACGAAGTCCACCACGACCAAGCCCGCCACCACTACAGCTTCCACGGACCTGGTGGACATCAACTCGGCCACCAAGGAGCAGCTTGACGCTCTGCCGGGCATCGGCGCGGCTTATTCTCAGAAGATTATTGACGGCCGTCCCTATGCCAAGAAGACCGACCTGACCAAAAAGAAGATCATTCCTCAGGCCACCTACAACAAGATCAAGGACATGATCATAGCGAAACAGAAGTAAGCGGTCGGACTTTCCGAACCGAGGGAGTGGCTTCCGCCGCCCGGCCGTTGCTGAGCCGTTCAATTATGTTCAACCGAGGAGAACTACAATGGGATTATTGGATGACGTTCTATCGATGGCGAAGGGAAGTCTTTCTAGTGGCGGCGTACCGCCAGAGCAGCACGCAACTGGGCTCGCGGCGATTCTCGAATATGTGAACAGCCCGCAGGTCGGCGGGGTGGCCGGTTTGCAGAAAATGTTCCAGCAGGGTGGCTTGGGGAACGTGATTAGCTCGTGGATTGGTACCGGTCAGAATGTACCGGTGAGTGCCGATCAGTTGCAGAACGTATTACACAGCGGTGCACTCCAGCAAGTCGCGCAGAAAGCGGGTATCGATCCCACGCAACTAACGGGAATGATGGCCAGCTTGCTTCCGCATCTAGTCGACAAGATGACCCCGAATGGCGAAGTTCCCAACGCCAGCACCTTGCAGAGTATGCTGAAGGGCCTGACCGGTTCTGCCAGCGCCTAAGCTACTGTGATCTTGCTTCAGCAAACGGCGTGCCTCGATGGGACGCTTCTTGGTTTTGCGCAGCGCACGCTTTCTTATTAGGCCGAAGTTCCACGGAGCCCCAGAGGGTATCCTGTTAATT
>DATFZN010000158.1:0-14810 GCA_035314425.1 Candidatus Acidiferrum sp.
GGAGCCATTTGGCTCCCCGTTTTGCGCTTATCTAAAATTGTTCGTGGGTTGGTCAGCCACCGAATCTTGTTTCCAACATGCGAATCACCGCATTTTGTTTCGCGATCACCTGCGCCTGCCACACCAGTGCGATCGACATCACGCTCATTGTGAAGATGCACAACGCTATGACCAATCCCATTTGTGTCTCTGAGGCCGGAACACGCAATATTCGCTGCAACCACGCCATGGATAGGTCTCCTGTTGTCGAAACTCTAGGCCGCCAGATGGAGGTAGACCACCTGACGCGTAGGGGAAAGAGCAATCCTTGTTCCAGGGCGAGAGTATAGGTACAGTACCCTCATTACCGCGTTTTTGCTGGCTTTTTCTTCGTTTCTCAAAATGCGATGGACTCTCTATCCCCAGCCTGTGCAAACCAATCGCACACTTTGGACATTTGTCTTCCCCTACACGCGGCTTGCCCGGATCGCGTCGAGCGCCGTTTCCCAGGCGGCTGGCTCTGAAAGCGACAGCACCAGTGGCCTTGGGCCGTTTGAACCTTGGGGCTCCCCCTCTTCGAGATGGCGATCTGCCAGAAAAATGTTTCGACTACAAATTCCGAACAGCGTGGGCATATCTTCCGAACTGGTGGCCAGCGCAATATTAAATGGCCGTGCACGAAACGATCGCTGGTAAAGCCCGGTTAGTTCTCGAATGCAGGTTGCAAGATTTGCGCCGACAGCCAATGACCACAGGATTCCTCGCGATCGCACCTGCAATTTTCTTCGAGCTGCTTCAGCTTGAAATTCTGCAATTTCCGCATCCGAAGCGCCGGCAAAAAAGAAAAACTCATCGAAGTCCCGCTGCCGGATGAGCTCCGCTTCGCGCTGGGGAAGCCCTACGTTTTGTGCGAGCTCGCGCGGGGTAAGCGAGCGCAGCGGAACAACCTCGGTATGTGTCTCTTCGGCTAGTAACTCCAGTTCATTTGAAGCCGCAGGCTGGCTGGCCGCCGCTGGAATGCACGTAAAGCGTCCGAATCTCGTGCTCTTCGACGGTTTCAGATGAAAATAATCTTCGGGAAGATAAACGCCGCAACCACCCTCGGCGATGAACGGGGATGACTGGCCAATCTTCCGAATGGCGGTATCAAGCTGCAGACGGTTGCGCGAGGTGACCCAGACGCAGGGAATATTAGCGTCCTGAAGGGCGCTAAGAAATTCAAAAAAGCCTTCTACGGGTCGCGATAGATTGGAAACCAGTTCGTCAACAGTGCAATAGACGACCGCTGTGGGGGAACGCTGCAGCATGAAAGAATTGTAGCGGAAATATTGGAATCCTAGGCGCACGCACAAGAGAAAACGGCGAGAAGCATTGCTTCCCGCCGTTAACTATAAGGATGCCGGTCCTTATAAATTTACTGCCCGGACTTAGACGCTGCGGTTACCGGCTGAACATTGGCTTTGGGAACGCTGATGTAGCCGCTGATCTGGTTCTTCGAAACCTTGTTGATGACCAGTTCCTCGGGCGTATGCGAACCTGTGGTGTAGAAGATCAAGGGGGTATTGGTCTGGCGGTTCTTGTCTTCGTATTTCTTGTCTTCCATTGTCACAACCAGGTTTGCTCGGTTCTTTTTCTCGTTGGTGCCCTTCAGCTCGACGGTCATGTTTCCGACCTTCTGGGGCTGATTCTTTCCGGCAATCGTGAACTCGATGTAATCCCGTTCGCCCTTGCGGCGGAGTAAATCGATCTCGTCATGGTTACGCGCGATCAGCGTTCCCAATTCACTCTTGGTCATGTTCAAATCAGAAATCGTCTTGTTGAGATCAGCGTTGACTTGCGTCACCTTGGTGTCGACTGTCTTTACTTCATCTGTCGAAGCCTTGGTCGCCAGTTCGCTGTGCACCGAAGTGTCCAGCGCGCTGAGTTTACTCTGCGTATCTGCTGTGGTCGTGTTCAGCGCCGCCGCTTCTTTGCGCGCTTTATAGAGCTGTCCCTGCGTTATCTTCAACTTGTCGGTGACAACTTTCAAGTCGCCTTGCAAATCTGCGTTGGTCTTCTCGTCCGCAGCGATGCGCTCTTTTAGCGCGTTCATATCCTGAAGTTCTGCTTGCTGGCTACCCTTGAGCTGTTCGAACACCGCCGCCTTGTTGGCGTCCAATTTCGCGGAGTTGCTCCAGGCCCATCCAAGTCCTCCCAAAGCCAACAGTCCCAAAACAACGATGGCTGGCAGTTGCCAAGTCGGATTGGAAGGTGTTTTTTCAACAACGTATTCTGTGTCTGACATGTTTGCTTTCTCTCCTCACCCCGAAGGGATAAACATACTTGTCCGAGCGCATGACTGCTCGGGAGTTCTACCAGATAGTGTGCAAGCTTGGGACCGTCCCTGTACTTGTGGCCAGTCCCGTAAGTAATTGATAAAAGGAGTTATATGGAAATTACTGCAAAGGGACGGCGGTACTAGTTCCCGCAATCTTTACGCACTGATGAATACTTTCGGCGAATTCCTACTCGCCTTCCGTCTCTACTCCCAGGGCCTTTAGGTCGTGCGCCAACTGCTCCCGGGATTGGAACTGCACGCCATAGATTCCGAGTCGCCTAGCCGCCTCAACATAAGCAGGTATGTCGTCTATGTACACTGTTTCCTGTGCATTAGCCTTGCAAGCCCGCAGAGCCTCCTGAAAGATCAGGGGGTCGGGTTTACTGGCTCCGATGGCGCACGAATAGGTTCGAGTGTGAGCTGGGAAGTAGCGGTAGAACTCATACCCTGACTCGAGTTTAGCCACGTGAATGGGGTCGGTATTGGACAGCAGTCCGAGGCGATATTTCTTGGCAAGCACTTCAAACAAGCTGTTGGGGTGGATTGGCTCAGGATCAAGCGCACTGTTCCAGACCGTAGTAAAGTCCGCAAAGTCCATCGAAATACCCAGTCTCGAGGTCAGATTCTGATGCCAATTGTGCGGCGACATTCGGCCTTCTTGCCAATCCCGCCAGCGCGGGTCTTTTTCGACTGCGGACCACAACTCTTCCGGACTGAGCGACAATCCTTTGGCCAAGCCGGTTTGTGCGCGCGAAATATTCAGTCGAATCAATACCCGCCCAATATCGAAAATGATAGTACGAATTTCCGCACTGGCCATGGACTATGCTTCCCCGGTGGGGACGGTGGAACCTGCAGCGCTCTTGGCCGCGCGATGCGCGTTCCAGAAGCTGATGATTACCGGAAGGATGGACAGAAAAACCACAACCAGAATTACATAGTGAATTTTCTGTCCGATGTTGGGGATCGAGCGGCCGAGAAAATAGCCGCCCAAAATCATCGTGCCAACCCAAAGCGTGCCGCCGAAAATATCGTAGAGGAGATAGGTGGCGTAGGACATCCCAGCAGCTCCAGCCACGGGCGGGCAGAACGTGCGAACGATAGGAACGAAGCGCGCCAGAATCACCGTCTTGCCGCCGTACTTTTCATAGAAATCGTGCGCACGTTGTAGGTGACGTTTCTTGAAGTAAAGCGTATCCTCACGGCGGTAGAGTGCCGAGCCTGCGCCCCGCCCGATCCAGTAGCCGATCTGGTCACCCACGATGGCGCAAAGCATCACCGGCAGTAGCAGCCACTTCAGTGGCACTACTCCCGCTGCGGAAAAAACACCCGCGGTAACCAGCAGGGAGTCGCCGGGCAGGAAAAATCCGACAAAAAAGCCAGTTTCAATGAATACAATGACGCAGACAAGGAGTGGGCCGCCAGCGCGAACGAGGCCTTCTACGTCGTAGATAGAGTGGAGCAAGTGCCGGATCTGTTCGAACAAGGAACTCCATGCCTCACGGAATCGGGGATAGGGTCTATCGCACGGGAACGCAAATTCAAATATGCGCCCCAACCAATAAGGTAACAGAAAAACACCGGGTTCTCCCCACTTTCCTGCCATAGCACGACGACGGGCGCGACAGCTGGCGTAACCAGTGAAACGGAATCATTCTAGGGCACTCACGATCAAGAGCTCGCCCTGCTTACCGAACTCCGGCACTCCGTCCGGACTAGGCGAGC
Source organism: Candidatus Acidiferrum sp. (assembly GCA_035314425.1). Classification (GTDB taxonomy): domain Bacteria; phylum Acidobacteriota; class Terriglobia; order Acidiferrales; family UBA7541; genus Acidiferrum. The sequence continues at coordinate 4,022 of DATFZN010000158.1, forward strand.
AGAATTTTTTCAATTGAGAAAGCGCGCTCTGTGCCGCGGCTGCACCGGCGTCAATGGCCTCATCAATGCGATGGAAATCATCCCAGGCAAGTGTTTGAACGTCCGGGCGAAGCACAAGATCGGCGTGGCGTTCCCACCCTTCCAATTGTTGTTTTTGCGCGGCGCTGACGGCCCGGCTGACCACCTGGAAAATATTTCTGGGAGCGCCTGGGCGTCCATCATGCATACCGACAGAAACACCGACGACTATTTCGGCACCTAGGTCGCGGGCTGCCTTCGTGGGCACCGGCGCCACCAGGCCGCCATCTGCTAGCACCCGGGTTCCTATATTGACCGGTTCAAATAATCCCGGGAAAGCGCAGCTTGCGCGCACGGCGTCGGAAATACTGCCTTCTTTAAACAAGACCGGATCGCCCGTGCCGAGATCGGTGGCCACGATCCCGATGGGAATCTTCAAGTCCTCGAACTGCTTGCTGTCAAAGTAGCGTTGCACCAGCGCACCCAGCCGTTCGTTACTTGCCAGGCCAAAACGCGAGACGCGCCACTTGGCGAAATCGCGGAAACGGACTTCACGGCACTTGGAAATGATACGTGGCAAAGGAGTTCCGCTCGCATAGGCCGCAGCGATGATGCTGCCGATGCTGCTTCCGGTTAGACACGAGATCGGGATGTTGTTTTCCGCAAAGACGCGCAGGACCCCGAGATGCGCGTAGCCACGAGCAAAACCGCCCCCTAATGCTAGAGCGATGCCGCTTTTAAGCGGTGCACGGAGCGCCAGAAACGAGGCAGGATGAGGTCTTGGTGCCACGGGGCAATGGTCTCCGATCCCTCCATCGGGGGCTATGGGACGCCTGTCCCGCGGGTTTAGTACGGAAGTACCCGCAAACGCCTGATCCAAACCCGTAAATAAAATGACGGGCAGTACGAAGATACTAGGACGCTACCCCCCCTGTACCATTGCAAGACACCCCCCTAAAAGGGATTCTACAGCTGCAGCACGGAACTGATTCCTCGCTGAGGGGACACCATGCAAACGGGATTCAACGGTTGGTTGGGGCACTCGGTGGTTCTGCAGGTCGCGCTAGGGGATATCAAGGTTCCGCTACGCGGAAAGCTCTTAAGGGAGAACGGGGAGACCGTGCGGATGAGGATCGGTGATGGTTGGGACGTAGATATCTATAAGGCAATGATACTGGGCGTCGAAGAGGATGGAATGGCAAGGATATCAGCCTGAGGGGGCAACCATGAAAGACGAGGTTCCAAAGTATGTTACGCGTGCACGGGCAGCATTCCTGTTAGGTTTGCCAGCGGAAGAAATTGGCCGTATCTCTCAAGAAACTGGTATCGGCCACCGGGAACGATCGGGAAATATAGAGGAGACATTTTTCACTTACGCGGAACTGCAAAAGATCTGCGTGCTGGCGACAGTTGATCTCGACAAGGTTTTGCACTGAGCAGACATAGTCGAAGCAGCGGTAAACAAATTTGACTTTCCTGTGGCCCCCCTCAGGAAACCCCCACCCCGGCTCGTTGCCCCCAGCAAGCCGGGGTTTTCCTTTTGCCGGATTGCAGCGAGCACAGGCGAGCGTGGGTTTCGCAAGCTCGTAAACCTCCGGTCGGTCCTCGCTTCCCACTCTGGCAATCACGACATATGGCAATAGAATTTTGGGTCAAACGCTTTCGCTCTTATCGGAACGCCACCAAGGAGTTCTCACTCATTAAGGATGCGCCACCAGCCGGTCTTTTCGTGGCCGAACCCTTTTGCGAGATTCTCTTATATTGAATCGATTTAAAAAACGTTTGACATCGCAGCTGGACGCGGAGAAACTTAGCGGCGTTCGGGAAGGGAAGCGACCAGCGCGATGAAATATGGGAATGGATTGGCTGCGTTGGGGATTTTGCTGGGCGCGGTGGCGTTGACGACTGTGCCTGCAATGCGTGGGGCAGGTCAGGATGCTCTGCTGGATGTGGTGATCCTCAGAGGACAAGTGATGGACCCGGAATCGGGGCTCGACGCGGTACGAAACGTGGGGATTCGTGGCGGCAAAATTGTCGTGATCACGGAAGAACCGTTGCAAGGGAAAGAAGTGATCGAAGGCAAGGGACTAGTCGTCGCGCCCGGATTTATTGACATGCACGAACACGGGCAAGAGCCGCGAAATTATCAGTTTCAAGCGCACGATGGCGTAACTACCTCTCTAGAACTGGAAGGAGGCACGGCCGACGTCCCGAAATGGTATGTGCAGCGGGAAGGAAAGGCCCTGATCAATTATGGAGTGAGCATCGGGCACTTTCCAGTTCGCACCGAGGTGCTGACGAAGGCCGCTCCTGCAGTCAGTTTTGAAATAAGCCATGTGCAAGCTGCCGAATTAGCAGCGCATCGCGAAGCAACGCCCGAAGAAATCAAAAAAATGCAGGAAGCGATCGACGAAGGATTTCGGCAGGGCGCTTTGGCCGAAGGCATGGGCATCAATTACACTCCGGGCGCCAGTCACTGGGAAATTGTCGAGATGTTTCGCATAGCCGCCAAATATCACGCACCGGTTCATGTACATTTGCGGTATGCGGGGATGCAGGAGCCGGAGACCGGGCTGAGTGCGCTGGAGGAAGTGCTTGCCGCCGCCACGGCCACGAATGCACCGTTGCACATTGTGCACATAACCAGCATGGGATTAAAAAGCACGCCCCAACTGATGGCTCTGGTTGAAGGAGCGCAGAAACGTGGGCTGGATGTAACGATGGAATGCTATCCGTACACGGCGGCGAGTACATTTTTAGAATCGGCGGTATTCGATCAAGGTTGGCGGGAGCGAATGGAGATCGACTACAAGGATTTGCAGTGGGCGGCGACAGGAGAGCGCTTGACGGCGGAGACGTTTGCAAAATATCGCAAGCAAGGCGGGGTCGTGGTGATCTACGCCATTCCAGAGGCGGCCGCACGTGAAGCTGTCAGCAGTCCCTTGGTCATAATCGCGAGCGACGGTATGAACATTACCGGACCAAGAATTCATCCGCGGGGGCAAGGCACGTTTTCACGCGTACTTGGGCATTACGTGCGAGAAGAGCAGGCGCTGGATTTGATGACGGCGTTGCGCAAAATGACCTTGATGCCAGCACAGCGCCTGGAAAAGCGTTCGCCGATTTTTCAGTGTAAAGGGCGCCTACAAGTCGGGGCCGATGCCGACATTACGATTTTTGATCCGGCGAAGATTATCGACAAGGCAACATTCGAAGAGCCCTTGCAATATTCGGAGGGGATTTCTTATGTATTTGTAAATGGCGTCGCGGTCGTAAGAGCAGGAACGCTAGTCGAGGGTGTTTTTCCCGGCAGACCAGTGCGCGCGCCGATCGTGCAGTAAGCAGAATGAACTTCATTCCAAGAAAAGGAACCAAAGCTTGCACCTGACAGCACTAGACTGGATCGCGATTGCGGGATACCTGTTCATCACGCTGGTGCTTGGTTTGTATTTTCGCCGCAAATCGGGAAAAAGCACCGGTGATTACTTTGTGGCAGGTCGGCAAGTCAGCTGGTGGCTCGCGGGCACGTCGATGGTGGCCACGACCTTCGCGGCGGATACGCCTCTGGCCGTTTGTGGATTGGTCTATACGCAAGGCGTAGCTGGGAACTGGCTGTGGTGGAGTTTTCTTCCGTCCGGGATGATGACGGTTTTTCTTTTTGCACGATTATGGCGCCGTTCCGGCTTGATCACTGACGTGCAATTCGCCGAATTCCGGTATCACGGAAAACCTGCTGCATTTTTGCGCGGATTTCGCGCGGTCTATCTGGGATTGTTGATGAACTGCCTCATTCTCGGCTGGGTTACAAAGGCGATGGTGAATATCATTAGTACCTCGATGGGAATCAGCGACGCGAAGGCACTGGCGATTTGCGTTTTCTTTCTGATGCCGTTTACAGGAATCTACGTTTCGCTGGGCGGCTTGTGGGGGGTTCTGTGGACCGACCTGTTTCAATTTGTATTGAAAATGGCGATCGTAATCGGTGTGGCGTGGTATGGAATTCACGCCGTCGGCGGCATGTCGTCGCTGTTGGAAAAACTTGCCGCGATGCGCACGGCCGCAGGGCCTCACGCCAGCGACATTACTGGACTGCTGCCTGATTTTTCGCGCGGCTTTACCGGCGAAGCGTTGTGGACGCTTCCGGTGATTACCTTTGCTGTGAATCTTGCCGTGCAGTGGTGGGCCTTCTGGTATCCTGGCGCGGAGCCAGGCGGCGGAGGGTACATTGCGCAAAGAATTTTCAGCGCGCGAGACGAGCGCAACGGGTTGCTTTCGGTGCTGTGGTTCAACCTCGCGCACTATGCGCTGCGGCCATGGCCATGGATTCTGACAGCGCTCGCGGCGGTCGTGTTGTATCCCGGCCTCGCGCAGCCGGAGCGCGGTTACATGCTCGTCGCCACACAGCACACGCCGCACGCAGTTCTTGGCGTATTGCTAGCAGGATTCATGGCTGCGTTCATGTCTACCGTAGCGACGCAATTAAACTGGGGAAGTTCTTACCTCGTCGAAGATTTCTATCGACGCTTCGTGACAAAAGATGCGAGCGAAACGCATTACGTGAATGCTTCACGCATCGCGACGCTGTTCCTTGTTGTCGCCGCGGCGTACGTTTCCATGCAACTGCAATCGGTCAGTGAAGGCTGGAAGGTTGTGCTGGAACTGGGTGCGGGTACGGGCGGTGTTTATTTGCTGAGGTGGTATTGGTGGCGGGTGAATGCTTGGAGCGAGATCGCTGCGATGGCCGCCGCAATGGCCAGCACGCTAATGCTGCACAGCCGCGCATTGTGGATGGCGGTCGCTGGCCGTGCCACACCATTTCAAGGATCCGACCCGGTAATCTTCGCGAAGCTAACACTCACCACCACCGCTGTCACGACGGTTGCGTGGCTCGGCGTCACGCTACTTACGCCTGCGGAACCCGGCACAACGCTCGTAGAGTTCTATCGCAAAGTTCGCCCGGACATTCGCGGGTGGAAGCCCGTCGCCAAAGTTAGCGGAGTGGAAGAAATTACCCAGGATCTGGGGAAAAATATAGTGAGTTGGCTAGTCGGGTGCGTGTTCGTGTACACTGCCCTGTTTTGCATTGGTCAACTCTGTTTTGGACGAAATTTTTCAGGGGTGATCCTGGGTCTAGTGTCGGTATCGTGTGGTGTGGCATTGTATCGACTCATGCCAAAACCAACCGAATGGCGCGTCTAGTGCCATGCCCGTGAAGGATGGAAAAAGTGGATCGCCTCATGCGGTTCTTGCGGGTTTCCTCGGGTGGACACTTGACGCCTTCGACTTCTTCGTGATCGTTTTTCTCTACGACGTACTGGCCAAAGAATTCAGCGTTTCCAAGAAAGCAATCATCTTCACCACCACAGCCACGCTGGCTCTGCGGCCTTTCGGCGCATTTCTTTTTGGATTGCTAGCCGACCGTTTCGGTCGGCGCATTCCGCTGATGGCCAACGTCATTTACTTCAGCGTGATTGAACTGGCTTGCGGGTTCGCGCCAAACTACACCGTGTTCCTCATTTTACGCGCGCTGTTTGGAATCGGCATGGGCGGGGAGTGGGGCGTGGGAGCTTCGCTGGCCATGGAATCGGTGCCGCCGCGCTGGCGCGGAGTTCTCAGCGGAATTTTGCAGAGCGGCTATTCCATTGGCTATTTGCTCGCGGCAATTGCGGCTAGAGTCGTATTGCCGGCATGGGGTTGGCGGCCGATGTTCTGGATTGGCTCGTTGCCGGCGCTGCTGGCTCTTTACATTCGCACTAAAGTGCCAGAATCACGAGCCTGGAGAGATCATCGAGCGGAAAGCATGACCCATGTCTTAAGAGTGGTGGCCGCGCAGTGGAGGCGATTTGTTTATCTGGTGGTGCTGATGACGTTCATGATGTTTCTCTCTCATGGCACACAGGATTTGTATCCCGATTTTCTGAAGGAAGTGCATCACGTGCTCCCCGCGCGTGTAGCCGATATTGCGATGCTCTACAACATTGCCGCGATAATCGGAGCCATCGCTTTTGGTGAACTTTCGCAATCGCTGGGACGGAGAAAGGGAATGGCGGCGGCTCTTGGATTGTGCCTGGCAATCATTCCGCTGTGGGCTTTTGGCGGAACATTGCCGCTGGTGATTGCCGGCGCAATGCTGATGCAGATGGGTGTGCAAGGTGCGTGGGGAGTGATTCCAGTGCATCTTAACGAAATGGTGCCGAATGTAGCTCGCGGGTTGATGCCCGGCCTGACGTATCAGTTGGGAATATTGTTTGCCGCGCCGACCAATACTATGGAGTTCGCGTTGCAGCAGCGATTTGGTTACCAATGGGCGATTGCCGGGTTTGAGATCGTCACAATCCTGGCGCTGACCGTATTGCTGTGGAGTGGGACAGAGGCACATGGCAAATCGTTCGTGCGCGAGGAAAGCTAGCGAGAGGAAATCTGTGCGACGGGTAGAACTCGCGCGCGCGGCTATGTTATTCTTTCTAAACAACAGTGCGCCCGTAGCTCAGTTGGATAGAGCGTCTGGCTACGAACCAGAAGGTCGGGAGTTCGAGTCCCCCCGGGCGCACCACTTCTTCCCCTTGATTTCTCTACAGTTAAGCCGCAACCTCCTCTTGAATTTTCTTCCTCTTTTTAGGTCTCATAGGTACCAATATGCTTGGAATCACGAAACCTGTTCCCACCTTCTCCGCAACCTCGGCCCGGAAATCCACATCCGCTGCTAGTTTGGAATAGCCATCCGTTTGTGATTGCTTTGAGTGGCCTAACCAAAACTGGATGAGGTCTTCTGGTGCCCGTTGCTTCCTGAGCCATGTCGTTCGAAATCTGCGCATCGCATGGAAGCCTGTTTTCTCCAAGCCGAGTTCTTTCAAAATCGGATGAAGTGAGCGACGAGCAAGGTTTGTTTGAGACAGCGGCTTCCCGGCCTTGTTGGCAAACACTAATCCGTTCGCACAGTCGTCGACGAACGATTTGAGCAAACTGGCCAACGGTTTACAGAGGTCAATTTGCCTGTAGGCGTTCTTTGTTTTGGGGGGTTGTATTTTGCCATTCCAGCAGGACTGCTCAATCGTGATGATTTTGCAATCTGGTGAAAGGTGACGGATTTCGAGACCTAACGCTTCGCCAACTCGTAGCCCTGTCCCGGCCAGCAAGGCGTACAACATTTGCTCTTGTCCCAAGGCCTTTTGAGCGATGGCACTCATCGTTTCGGCGGTGAAAGTTGGTTGGTGCTGTTTGCCAACGACAGGCATGTCGAGGAACTCGTGGTTCCACTTTCGTGGAAACATTTCCTCGCCGTCCTCTGTGATTGCAGAAGTCACGACCAATTTCACCAGTCCGATGTAATTCGCAATCGTCTTCGGAGACAAGCTTGCAGCGTGCATCTTAGCAACCAAGATTTTGACAGTCGCATTATTTACGCTCGCTAGCGGAAGGTCACGCGACCGTTCCGGAAGCGCGAGGGGTCGCGTGCCAGTGTGTTCGCTGCGGTCGAACGCACCGCTTTGCGAGCGTTGCCCGCCGAGCCGTTCGACATGAGCCAGTGGTCCTACGCTCGAGTGAACATCGACTACCACATCGCCTTCGACGCCAACTTCTACAGCGTGCCCTACACGCTGGTGCAGGAACCGGTAGAAGTTCGCGCGACACCAACTACCATCGAGATCTTTCACAAGGGGCAGCGGGTAGCCTCACACGTCCGTGGTCATGGACGAGAGCAGGTGTTCACGCAGCGAGAACACCGGCCGAAGAGTCACCAAGCACATCTCGAGTGGACGCCCTCACGCATGGTGAACTGGGCCGAAAAGATCGGACCGCACACGGCAAAGTTGTTAGAACGGATCCTCGCTGAAAAACCGCATCCGGAGATGGGCTATCGATCCTGTCTCGGGATCATTCGACTAGCCGAGGAGTACTCCTCGACCAGGATGGAAGCAGCTGCCGAGCGAGCCATACGGACCGGGGCTTGCCGCTACCAGAGCGTGAAATCGATCTTAAAGAACTCACTCGACCAACAACCACTCCCAGAACCGCCACCGCTATCCCTTCCGCCATCGCATGACAACATTCGTGGCGCTGAGTACTTCGAGTAAAACGGAGAGACGATCATGTTACAACAACCGATGAAAGAAAAACTCTATGCTCTCAAGCTTCAAGGGATGGTCCAGGCGTTGGAACATCAGGAACAGGATGAAGCCACGCGGGAGTTGAGCTTCCTCGACCGCCTGGCACTCCTCGTCGATCAGCAATGGAACTGGCGTGAGAACCAGGCCCTCACCGGACGAGTCCTTGCGGCGCGCTTACGGGGAACTGCTTGTGTCGAGAACATCGACTATCGTGCCGAGCGAGGACTAAACCGAAGCGTGATCCGCGCCTTGGCCCAGGAGTCTACCTGGGTCGCCAACCACGAGCACATCTTCGTGTTGGGTCCCACCGGCGTGGGCAAGAGTTATGTGGCTTCGGCGCTGGCGCAGAAAGCCTGCCGGGATGGCTATCGGGTCTAACTACACGCGGGCCACGGCGCTGTTCCGGGATCTGCACCTGGCACGCGCCGATGGCAGTCTGCGGCAACTATTGAGACGGCTGAACCGCATCGATGTACTGGTCGTTGATGACTGGGTCATGGCCCCGATGTCGGAACCAGAGAGAAGAGACTTCTGGGAGATCGCCGAGGATCGCTACCAGACGCGCTCGATGATCCTGACTTCGCAGTTGCCCGTGGCCCGCTGGCACGAACAGATCGGAGATCCCACCCTGGCCGACGGCATCCTCGACCGGCTGGTGCACAACGCGCATCGCATCGAGATGCGCGGGGACTCCATGCGTAAAAAGAAAGGAGAGCAGGAGGAAAAGTGGACGAATCGGCGGCCAAAAAGCTGTGGAAAAGACGGGCAAAAAGCGCCCTTGGAAATCGCAGGAGCGATTTCCACTTTCCCACAGCTCCAACAACAACAAACTCTCCCTTGACGATCGTGATCACTTTCTGCAAAATCCAACTGCCAGCGTCGCTTCGCTCCGACTGCTGATCACAGCAACCCCGGAACGCTGATCACGATCATCCCGGAACCCCGATCACCTTCATCGGAATCCGCAAGGCGAGTATTTTCGAGTTCATGATCGTAGGTTTCTCCCATCCCGAGACAAGTCAGATCTCTCCGGCAACTTAAAGTTGCTGGAGAGCTGAGACAGTTGCCCGGCACTCCCCTTGCCGAAATTAACGCTGCAACAGAGCTGAGCACCATTTGGGCCTGGAGATAGCTACTGCGCTTTAAATTTCGGCCAGCCAAGCCACGAATACTGCCCAGCCACGGAGATACTTTGATTGTTGCCGCCAAAACGCACGTAGGTCCCTCGCTATAGCTAACCTTGATCGACTGGTGGTTGCTCAACGGAAAAGAAGCGGACCTCCGATCCGCGACTAAGTATGCGACCAAGCCCTCTGAAGTACGGTGAAAAGAAATGCTGTGGTCAGGCCAAACAGAATCATGCCGTTCAGCGCTTCTAGAGCCCCCATCATTTGCCAGCGCGGCTCCAGATAGAGGTTCGTGTGACCGTAGCTCGTCATGGCGTTCAGCGAATACAACATCGCAGACTTGGTGTCCGGCAGAGCCCCAAGAAGACGGTAAGTCCCAGCCCAGATCGAACCCTCAAGAGCGTGCAGAATGGTGGCCGAAAGCGCTGCCCCACCAATAACGGAAATCGAGCCGGAAGAGAAATGCTGGAGCCTTCGCGTATCACTCAGCTTTGAGGAAACTTCTCTGTTTAGGAGTCCGAGGCAGTACGCGTGGAAAACCACGATCAGTAAGATGAGCGGCACTCCCCATGCCCAATTCAAACCCCAATCTTGGGCAGCTATTGGGTCCATAGACCACCTCTCTTTTGCACTGGCCAAGCGGTCGCGCATCTCTCGACGCGCTGCGCCCAATTGCCAGCTGAAGCGGGCACACTTCAGGTGCCAGCGATGCCCTTGTTCTGAAGAATTTTCACCACCACGCGGCGATTCTCCGCCTGACCCTCAACGGTTTTGTCAGGAGCAACCTGTTTACTTGTACCCATAGCGCCAGGAGAGAGCATATTCGTAAGTGGGATTTTTCCTTCCTGCTCGAGGAAGCTGGTCACATTCTCAGCGCGTTCGGCGCTGAGGCGCTGATTTAAAGCCGCGCTGCCAACCTTGGAAGCGTAACCTTGGACCATCAAGAGGTAGCCGGTCACACCCTTGGCCTGTTGAGCGAGCTTTAACAGCTCCGGCTTGTATTGTGGGTCGATTGTGGTGCTATCGTTGGCAAAAAGAATGGTCGCCTCGCCTAGAATGTTGTAGTCAGCCAGCTCTCCGAAGCGTTTGTTTGCTTCAGCAATAGCAGCCCTATTTGTGGCGATCTTAGCGGCGTTTGCGGCGGCTCTTGCTGCGTTCTCCGCAGACTTTTCGTTTTCCGCTTGGATTTGTGCTTCTTGCTTTTGCAGTTCTTGTTCTTGCGCCTGAACTTGCTCCTTGGTCGGAGTGATGCCAGCCTGAATGTCTTCCGCAGTCTCCAAGCTGGAACCTCTGAACTCGACTGAATCTGCGAGAAGTTGGTTCTGCGCATTATAAGAACCTTTCACTTTCACTGGCAGTCCGGGAATCAGCGCGGTCATGGCTAGATGTTTCTTGCGAAATAATCCTTCTGGTTCAATGACCTGAGTGTTGACTGATAGTACGACGATTACGTTTCCCATTCCTTGAGTCTGCACGGTCATATTGGCGCCACTTCGACCAATAATGAGCCCCTGGATCTGCGAACTTTGCGCGATT
>DATFZN010000159.1:0-11658 GCA_035314425.1 Candidatus Acidiferrum sp.
CAGCATACTGGCGCATCAGCTTTTCCTGTTCGCCCGTGGGCTGCAGCCAGTTGTCCGTGAATCCCTTCTCTATTTGCATGGAGGTTGAGCTTTCCTCTTTTGAGAATATCCCGTGCTCTGCTGACCTCGGTTGCCTCTTCCGCGGACGATGCGCCGTAGGCACCTCAGGGATTGCAGCAAGGCGGAATTGCGGATTCTGCTGGCAGCGACTTCCGCTAGCGACGTTCACTTTGCCACCCTTTTTTCGAGATACTCTCGAATTGCTTGTTGAATTAAGAAGCTGACCGATTCACCGTCTTTCTTGGCGAGTTTCGCTAATTCTTCTAAGTGCTTCCATGATCGAAGAATACAACAAGTGTCGCGCGATTGCAGAACACCATTTCCAACGCACGAAGAGGATCGGCCTTACCCCGCCCTAAAATGTGGGGCTTGCGGCCTCCTGCTGGTCACGTCGGAATGATATAGTTAACACTGGAAAGGGAGTCGGATGAAGCGCCTTGCTTCTCTCACATTGCTTCTCGGCCTCGGTTTGGCCTTCTCCTCAGGGGTCAGGGCGCAGCAATATAGCATCCCCGATCCGCCGGGCAAATCCGCCCAAATAGCCAAGCAACAACAAAAAGCGTGGGCGAAGGCAGCCAAGAAGCAGCAGAAAGCCATGAAGAAAAATGCCAAAGCTCAGCGCAAGTTTGACAAAAAGGCTGCCAAACGAGAGGCCAAACAGCAACCCAAACAATCGAATCGCAATTCCAGATACCTGCCTTAGCCAGCCCCCCGGGGCACCCTACTTCAAACGTTGCATGCTGGCTCTGTCACAAGTACATTAGTCACTGGCCGACAAGTCAGACCGGAAACTGCGTAAGAGATGCTCGCTGTTGTTCCCCCCACCAACTGAGCTTATTCTGGACGCATCATTTTGCTTTGGGGCAACCGGCCATCTCATGCTGAATACCCGCTGAGGCTTTCTGACTACGCCGCCTGGTAATGGAGGTCAGCCATGTTTCTCGATTTCTATGGGTTGCGGGAACAGCCATTTGGAGTCACGCCTGACCCGGCGTATTTGTATCCTAGCCGCACACACTGTGAGGCGCTCGACTCGCTTACCGAAGCCATTCTGGGCGACCGCGGATTTCTCGCGCTCATCGCTGAACCAGGCATGGGCAAAACAACGCTTCTCTACCAGGTGCTCGAGGGTCTACGCGAAAATGCCCGGTCGGTCTTCCTCTTCCAGACGCAGTGCAACTCTCGCGAATTTTTTGAATATCTCATGAGCGAATTAGGGGTTGATCCCACCGGCATGGGCATTGTGGCCATGCATAACAAGCTCAATGAAATCCTATTTGCGGAGATGCTTGCCGGCAGGCGCTTCGTTCTGATCATCGATGAAGCCCAGAACCTCGATGAGTCCGTTCTCGAAACGATCCGGCTGCTATCGAACTTCGAAACGCCCCATTCCAAGCTGATGCAAATTGTTTTGGCTGGCCAGCCGCAACTCAGCGACAAACTGGAACAAAAGCAGCTTGCCCAACTCCTGCAACGGATCACCGTGATGAAGTTTCTGGAGACTCTGACGCCGGCGGAAACGGCTGGCTACATTCGTCACCGTCTAAAGGTAGCGGGGCATTCCGGCAATCCCATATTTCAGCCCGATGCGTTGGTACGTATCGCCGAACGCAGCCAGGGCATTCCCCGAAACATCAACAAGCTCTGTTTCCATACTTTGATGGAAGGCTATGCAGCCGGGGCCGAGACGTTGTCTTCCGAGATCGTCGAAAAGGCTGCCAGTAAGTTGCAAACGGTAAATCTGCCTCGCCCCAAATTGATTGCCATGCCATCGCCGCCGTCGGCTTCACCCTCGGTCGCAACTTCACCAGACCCACCATCATCGGAGATCGAAGCCCCCGCCGCTTCGCCTTCGCCCGCAAACTATGCGCCGGCGCCAAAGCTCACCTACGGACAGACATCGCCTAAGCGCATACCCCGATGGGGAATTTGGTCAGGGGCCGTGATCCTTGTTTTACTGTCAGCCGGATTCGTGTTGCCAACCAAGGCGGTAAAGCAAATCGCCCAAAAGATACGCGAAGCAGTGACTGCAAAAAGATCCATCGTTCAGAGCGAAGCGACAGAGATCGGTAAGCACGACAGCCTCACTCCCGTTTCCCTCGAAAACAATCAGGCCGCCGAGCCCAAAACAAATGGCGGCCTACCGAACGTTTCCGCAATCAACGTTGCGAGCAACGGCAACGATGCCCAGGTTGTCGTCATGCTCGATAATGCAGTGAAATATGAATCGGCGCGAATTGGTTCCCCCGATCGCATCTATTTTGATCTGCACAATGCGCATTTAAGTTCGTCCGTCGGATCCAAAACCATCCCTGCGGAGGTCGGACTGCTGAAATGGGTGCGCGCCGCCCAAAATACGGACGACGTAGTCCGCCTGGTTCTCGATGCCGATGGCGCAAAAGACTTTAGCGCTAGGCTTCTTTCTGACCCCTATCGTCTGGTCATCGACGTTCATTCGCAAACGATGACCGCAGCAAATACCGCTACGAACTCGAATGCTTCCTTGCCGCTCGTTGATACGCCGACAGACGCATTTGCCCTGCGCAATGGGCAGCTTTCTCTGGCTCGTGAATTGGGCCTAAAAATCAATCGCATCGCGATTGATCCGGGCCACGGTGGATACGACACAGGCACAACCGGCCCAAAGGGACTACTTGAAAAGGATCTTTGTCTCGATGTAGCTCTCCGCCTTGGTAAATTGATTGAAGGGAGCATCCCAAGCGCCGAGGTCATTTATACGCGCAAGGACGACCGCCACGTTCCGCTCGAAGAACGGACGGCCATCGCCAATGATGCCAACGCCGATCTCTTTATCTCGATACACGCGAATTCGAGCGACAGCCGCCAAACGCGTGGGGTGGAAACTTATTATGTGAGTTTGGCCACTTCAAAGGAATCGAGGGATCTTGCGACTCGTGAAAACGCGTTTGCTGAATCTTCTCTTCACAATTTGCCGGACTTGCTTAAGAAAATTACCCGCAGCGAAAAGCGGGTTGAATCAAAACAACTTGCCGCGGATCTTCAAAGTGCGCTCTCGCAACGTCTTCAGTTGGTGAGCCGACAGGAGACCAATCGTGGCGTGAAACAAGCTCCATTCATCGTTCTCACTGGTGCTAACATGCCGGCAGTGCTTTCAGAAATCTCCTTTGTCAGCAATGCAAACGATGAAAGCCTGCTGCTAGAAAGTGCGCAACGTCAACGCGTTGCAGAAGGCCTATACCGCGGCGTTGTAACTTATTTAGATAATATGCAGAGCCCCATTTTCCCGAAACAGAAGCTTGTCAGCGAAAATCGTTCCGTTGCTTCTGCTCCTCGTCTCGACCGTCAATCACAGCGATAGCTATTTAGTGTGCGGATCGACGCGGACTGTTTGTTCAGCGATCCGAGGCAACTCTGATGTTCTTGATTTAATTCGTGGAGCGATACACAGTCTTGCCATGTGGGCTTCTCAGCTTTCGTACTGCACCATCGCCATGAAACCGTAGTCCATATGCAACTGTTGGTGACAATGGAATAAGGTCGGTCCAGGATTGTCTGCAGTAAAATCCACTTCGACCTGATTCATTGCGGGAACCACGACAACGTCCTTCCGCACTCCTGAAGTTGTTTTACCCGCGAATCTGGTCAGTTCGAAAGTATGCCGGTGCAGGTGTACCGGGTGCGCCTCATCGCTTTGATTATCAAAACGCAAACGATATCGAGAGTTTGCCCGCACCCGAATAGGATCAGTTTTCGGATAGGATTTGCCGTTGATAGTCCAATTGTCCACCCAGTGATTGCCTGCAAATTTTTTCCGGAAAACCAGTGGTATCATCCCACCTCCCGGAACACCGGTCTCTACTGCTTGCCCAAAGATGGTGTAGTCCCAAGGAGCTTGCGATCCAGCGCTCCACTGCGGCGCTTCGCCGCGATTGGCATATTCCACCACGACACCAAGCCCAGCGTTCCTCTTAGCGTCATCCGACTCTCCTAGAATCCAGACGCCGGGTCGATTCATTCTGACCACAGCATCCACTCGCTCAGCGGGACCCATCACAATCGCATCCACCTCGCAGGGCATAGCCACGGCATTTCCATCCAAACTTACCACCTTGAATGTGTGACCCGGCATCGCAATCCGGTGTTGTTCTGTGGCGCTCGCGTTCAAAATTCGAAATAGCACCCGTTGTCCTTCTTTCACACGGACGGGTTCACCGGACTGTAACGCATGGCTGTTCACCGAATACAAACGATAGATGACTTCCAGGTTGCCTTCGCCTTCGCTACTCAGATAGGGATCCCATCCGTGTAGTGCGAGGAAAACCTCTTGGTCATATTCACCCGGATCTTTGTTCGGTTCGATATACAGAAATCCGAACTGCCCCGTATACGTGGCTCGCTTCAGGTCTCGGCCCGCAGAAATATGGCTGTGATACCAACGGGTTCCCGATGGCCGGGCAACGAATGAATATCGCCGCAGTTCTCCCGGCGGCACTGGCGGCGTTCCTTCTTCTGCGGAACCGTCTACCTCAGCAGGGACGAACAATCCATGCCAATGAACCAGCTCCGCAGTTTTTGTCTCGTTCACTACGTCCACGATTACCGACTGCCCTTCGCGGAATCGCAATATCGGGCCGGGTGCCGACCCGTTGTATCCAGTCGTTTTGATGATTTTGTTTTTGGCAACTGCAATCTCCACCGGTGAAATCTTAATCGTCACATCGGCCTTAGGACTCTCCGCCGCCCCTTGCCAATCCAGACGCCGCAGCAGGTCAGCATAAACCGGCGCGCCCAGCATCCCTAGAAATTCTCTTCGTTTCATTTTGCTCCAAGAACCAAGCTATCTCTCGGTTCTCAACGACGTTTGCCTTATCAAAGGATTCGTCTTCCGTCCGCGCGCTAGCGGCAGCAGACGGAGTCTCAAACCAATTTTTACCTTGTACACTGGCCTCGCCAAGGTTATATCCTCCCACTCGAAGCCGATCGTGAAAAGGTCTCCTGGGGGAGTCGCTATGAATCTGCCAATCATCACTCGGGGCAATGTCAGGAACTCCGTCTTCATTTGCATCTCTCTTGTGTTGCTGCTCGTAGCGGCGGCCATGACGGTATCCTCCGATGAACCGCGCCCCCCTGCCATTCTTCACCCGGTAGCGAATGCGAATTTTAAGTCAACCAATGACCCCGTATGTCTTGCAACCGCAGTTGAGGTCGGGAACCCTTCGATTGGTCCTTCTACAGTTCTGCTTAAAGCAAATCGCGGCTGTGTGGTTCGTTGGCACTTTCATTCGGCGCAGGAGCAATTGATGGTGATCAAAGGAGAACTGAAGATCGAATTGACCAGCCTGGCGGCGACGACTCTAAGCCCCGGCGGATTTGCTTTCCTACCGAGCAAAGAAAAGCATCAGTTCACCTGCACTCACAAGAGTGAGTGTCTTTTCTTTCTGATGATCGATCGTGCCTACGATAGTACCTGGGTCAGGCCCGACACGAATTGAGGCCTCAGTAACAATTTCTGCAAATACTGCGCAATAAAATGCGATGTTGGCTGTTTCGTGGCCTTTGCTCCTGGCCTGTCCGGCGACAAATTCAGATAGCACGCTGTATACTTAAAAGCTGCAATCGATTCGTCCAGAGGGTGCCATTGAAGACTTCGGCCGTCACTCAATTTGAGACGCAAATCCGTGGAAATATTGAATCTTCAATCGCGGTGAAACAAGCCTTACTCTGCAATTCAGAGTTGATCTCTGCCATTTCCTCGGTTGCACAACTTTTGGTTAGGGCTCTTAAAAACAAAAATAAAGTAATCCTGTTTGGAAATGGCGGCAGCGCAGCTGACGCCCAACACATCGCCGCTGAACTCGTCGGTCGATATGGTTTTGATCGCCCAGGTCTTGCCGCGCTCGCCCTTACCACGGATACTTCCTGCGTCACCGCCATCGCCAACGATTTTGGCTTCGATCAAATTTTTGCCCGCCAGGTTGAGGCTCTCTCCCGGCCAGGTGATGTGGTCATCGGAATTTCGACCAGTGGCAACTCCCCAAATGTTACCGTCGGGCTAAACAGTGCCAAAAAACTTGGCCTTCTCACGGTCGCGCTAACCGGTGAATCGGGCGGAAAACTGCGCGCTATCGCCGACCTTTGCATCTGTGTCCCCTCCAAACACACGCCGCGCATTCA
The DNA here is from genome assembly GCA_035314425.1 of Candidatus Acidiferrum sp. Classification (GTDB taxonomy): domain Bacteria; phylum Acidobacteriota; class Terriglobia; order Acidiferrales; family UBA7541; genus Acidiferrum. The sequence goes on from DATFZN010000159.1 coordinate 6,217, forward strand.
GGAATGCCACAATCTGCTCGGCCATATTCTTTCCGAAATTGTGGAGCAGGAATTATTCCATGAAAAAAGCCGCCTTCCTGGATCGTGACGGCGTCATCAATAAAAGAGCCGGAGATGGTGGTTACATTCTGAACTGGGGGGAGTTTGAAGTCCTGTCGGGCGTGCCTGAAGCGATTACGCAATTAAACCGTGCAGGTTTCCAGGTTATTGTCGTGACCAATCAACAGTGCGTCGCAAAGGGCTTGATCACCATTGCAGGCTTAGAAGAAATTCATCGCAATTTGCAGAGGGAACTCGCAGATGCTGGTGCGCATCTGGATGCAATCTACTATTGTCCACACGGGAGCGACGAGTCCTGCGCCTGCCGCAAGCCCGCTCCGGGAATGCTCCTTACCGCTGCCAAAGAGCACGACCTCGATCTCGCCAGTTCCTGGATTATTGGTGACGCGGATTCAGATATCGTTGCGGGGCAGAGTGCCGGCTGCAAAACTATCCTGATTACCGGAGACTTGCACCCGTCCGCAGGGACAGTTGCCAATTCAACTGTAGAATCCTTGCCGGCCGCAGTGAAAAGGATTCTTGCCGCCGCTTGAAATTTGGGGCTTCTAGAAAACCAGATCCGCGGCCGTGCCCGCAACTATCCCGCAATTCCGCTGGGCAGTTCTTGAGTTTCCGGCTCTGCCTCCGCTGTTCGGTTCTTCCTACCGTCTTCGATCGCCATTCTTTGTTCCGTCTCCTGTGCATCTACCACGGCAATCGCAGCCATATTCACGATTTCTTCCACTTCAGCGCCGCGCTGCAGCACGTGCACTGGCTTCGACATTCCCATCAAGATCGGTCCGATCGTCTCCGCTCCCCCGATCCGCGCCAGCAATTTGTAACATGTATTCGCCGACGTCAGATCCGGGAAAATCAGTACATTGGCTCCGCCACGTAATTTTGAAAAGGGATACGTTTCTTCGATAATTTCCGGCACTACGGCCGTGTCCGACATCATTTCACCATCAATCATCAGCGTTGGATCCTTTTTTTGCACCAACTCCACGGCCCGTCTCACCTTCGTTGCCAAGGGATGTGCCGTGCTTCCAAAATTTGAAAACGAGAGCATGGCCACACGTGGCTCAACATTAAATCGCCGAGCCGTTTCCGCTGCACAGAGAGCGATTTCCGCCAGATCTTCAGCCGACGGTTCAATATTCACTGTGCAATCTGCGAGGAAATACATATCTCCGCGTCGCGTGACCAGCACGTACAATCCGGAGACCCGGTGCAATCCCGGCCGCGGCTTAATTACTTGTAAGGCCGGTCGAATCGTATCGGGGAAATGCTGGGTCACGCCTCCAACCAGCGCGTCTGCATCCCCCAGCTGTACCATGATCGATCCAAAAATATTCTGATTCTTGAGCAGCACGCGTGCCTCGGAGGAAGTCACCCCCCGCCTCTGCCGCAGTTGATACAGGACATCGATATATTCCTCGCGTTTCGGCCAAACCGCCGGATCGACCACGATGATCTTGTCCAGGTTCACTCCCAGATCGGCCGCCCGCATCCGAATCGTCGAGGCGTCTCCAATCAGCATGGGCGTTGCGATCTGTTCTTCGACCAGAATATGCGCAGCCCGGAGTATTTTTTCGTGTTCGCCGTCCGGAAAGACCACCTTGCGCGGCTGAATCTTTGCTTTCTGAATGACCATTCGCATTATTTCATGCGCCTTGCCGAGCAGCCTCTCCAGCCGCTCGCGATATTCGCCAAGATCAACCGGTTCTCTCGCCACCCCTGATTCCATCGCAGCTCGCGCTACCGCGGCTGCTTCCCATACCAGCACCCTGGGATCAAACGGTTTTGGAATGATGTACTCCGGCCCAAATCGCAGTCGCTCCACTCCATATGCCTGGCACACGGAATCGGGCACGTCTTCTTTCGCGAGTGCTGCTAGCGATCGGGTCGCCGCCAGTTTCATCTCTTCATTGATTGCAGTTGCTCGCACGTCCAGCGCACCGCGAAAAATAAACGGAAATCCCAAAACGTTATTCACCTGGTTCGGAAAATCCGATCGACCGGTTGCGATAATCACATCCTTCCTCGCGGCTTTCGCTTCTTCATAGCTGATCTCCGGATCAGGGTTGGCCATTGCAAAGACGATCGGCCGGGGTGCCATTGTCAGCAACATCTCCGGCGTAAACGCACCTTTCACGGATAGCCCGGCAAAAACGTCTGCCCCTCTAACCGCCTGCGCTAGCGTGCGCAACTCGGTCTTCTGTGCGAAACGAGCCTTGTACGGATTCATTCCTTCCGTTCGCCCTTCGTAAATCACGCCCTTCGTGTCTGCCATTACGATATTCTCTCGTTTCACGCCAAGACGGACGTAATGTTCCGCGCACGCAATTCCCGCCGCACCGCTCCCATTGAATACCACCCGTACCTGATCAATCGGCTTGCCCACAAGTTCGAGCGCGTTCAGCAGTGCCGCGCCGGAAATAATCGCCGTTCCGTGTTGATCGTCATGAAACACCGGAATGTGCATCGTCCGCTTCAGCGTTTCCTCAATATAAAAACATTCCGGGGCCTTGATATCTTCCAAATTAATTCCCCCAAATGTCGGCTCAAGCAATTGGCACACTTTGATGACATCGTCCGGATTGAGTGAACCTACTTCGAGGTCGAACACATCGACATCCGCGAACCTCTTAAATAAAACTGCTTTTCCCTCCATCACCGGTTTTCCGGCTAATGCTCCGATATTTCCGAGTCCCAGCACGGCCGTTCCATTCGTTACCACGGCCACCAAATTTCCTCGCGCCGTATATTTAAAGACGTCGTGCGGCGTCCGCTGAATTTCTAGACAGGGGACTGCAACTCCCGGCGTATAAGCCAGGCTCAAATCCCTTTGTGTTCTGCACGGTTTTGTCAGCGAAATCTCGATCTTTCCTGGCCGGCTTCCGTAGTGGTAGGAGAGGGCGTCAGAGTTTAACTTGTTCATGGAAGTGCTCCTGGTGGCGTGCCTGCGGGGTGCAGCTAGGCGAGCCAGTACACCGTCTACGGGGCACGTCTCGTTCCAAACACGTGCTATCCCCATAGGAAAAGGATTCTTTCCGTACTGAAAACAAAGGTGTTATGCAGCTTAGAAGCTGTAATCAAACCTGCCGGTGTCGCGGCCGTCAAATTCCGCACCCATCTGCTGGGCAATTGCACCCACCCGTGCAAATTGACTTTTCCTCGGACGTTTTCGGAAAGAAAAAAGTATCGACAGACAGAGCCCCGCACATCCAACGGAAAACCGAGAAAGAGGAAACTAGATGCACGACAAGATCCCAGCAAATCAACACACAAAGAATTTGGCATCAAATGCAGGCGAATTCCTGATCGGGGGTGACCTCCGCGTTACGCGTTTGGGATTCGGCGCAATGCGAATTACGGGAGACGGAGTTTGGGGAGAACCCAAAAATCGCAATACTGCGATTAAGGTGCTGCGCCGTGCAGTGGAGCTCGGAATCAACCTGATCGACACCGCCGACTCTTATGGCCCGAATGTCAGTGAAGAATTAATTGCCGAAGCGCTCTACCCCTATCCGGCTGGGCTGGTCGTTGCTACGAAAGGGGGATTTGACCGCACCGGTCCCAACAAATGGATAGAAAATGGCAAGCCAGATCACCTGAGATCTGCCTGTGAAGGAAGTTTGCGCCGCTTGCGCCTGGATCGAATTGACCTGTATCAGTTGCACCGAATCGATCCGAAGGTCCCCGCCGAAGACCAATTGGGGACGCTCAAGGACCTCCAGTCCGAAGGCAAGATTAAACACATCGGGTTGTCGGAAGTCAGCGTGAAGCAGATTCAGCACGCGCAAACTATCATCCAGGTCGTTAGCGTGCAGAATCGCTACAGCATGACCGACCGCAGTTCGGAAGACGTTCTACACTATTGCCAACAGCAGAAACTTGCTTTCATTCCCTGGTTTCCGCTGGGAGCCGGCAAACTTTCCGGGAAGGAAAGCCCACTGGCTCGCTTGGCCAGCCAATGGAGAGTTACGCCATCGCAAGTTGCTCTAGCATGGTTGCTTGCAAAATCTCCTGTCCTATTGCCAATTCCTGGAACTTCTAGCATCGAGCATCTTGAGGAAAATATCGCCGCCGCAGGTTTAAGGATTGGGCAGGACAAAGTTCAGGAACTGGCTCGCGTTGCCGGCAGAGACTAGTCTCACTTGGAGCGAAGGATTGGCAGAAACGCTTTGCTCAAGCAAGAGGGTGACTTATTTTTCAATCTGACGGCCCAACCGACAATCAATCATTTCCGGTTGGCTTGGCAGTAGACTCCGTGCTCGTCGCGCGAATCAGAATGGGCCACCGCGGGAAAGAGTAGGTCCCCCCGACATCGTCGATCACATTGATCTGGCAAATATAAAATCCCGGTCGTAAGGATTGCAACGGCACCTGCATCTGAAAAATCACCGCGTGGCGGTCGGCTGCGGTAGTCTCTTGCGCTACGATCGGTTTTGTCTCATACACTTTCACGTCGCCTTGCATAAACTCGATGCTGGTCAGCACTCGGATCGCGCCCTTCGACGTTTTGTTCTCTCCGTTGCTTCCGCCCGTACCCCCTTCGCTACCCTTGCTTTTCGCTGCGTCATAGACCTCATACTGCAGATACAGCTGCTGGTCCTGGGTGAAAACGTGCGTCACGCTCGGGACCAGTTCCGTCTGTTCACTGACCAGCGGTTGAAAGGTTTTTTTCTTCTGCGTCGTTGGTACTCTTTGGTTGCTCAAAACCACACTACTCATTCGCAACGGAACTTTCCGTAAATCCGGAATCCGCACATCGGTCTCGAACGATCCCATTTTTCCACTGCGATTTTCCCGCACGATAAATTTCAGATGATAATTCCCAGGTGCAAGCACGAATCCCGTGTTGTATTGCACATTTTTCCTTCGGACTTGCTGCCCGCTCGTTACCGCCAGTTTAACCGTATCGCGCAACCTCCCGACGGGGGCTTTTCCGCCTTCGAGAACTTCTCCAATAATGTCGATTGTCGCGCTGTCCTTGTCTTTTTCGGTCACAAACGGAATCTGCGAACCCGGCACTACCAGCGAAACGGAAAGATAGTAGTGCGAATCATCTTGCCGGAAATACGCTGTTCCGGCATACACCGCCACGTCCGTGCGTGGCAGTTCCGAGGCCAGTTCGTCCTGCAATTGCTCTTCGCGATCTTCTTTCTTCATGTGCTCGTAATCGCGGTCCGCATAATAACCCGCACGCGCTTCCACCTTCACGTCCGGGCGGTTCACCGTCACTTTCAATTTTCGGAAATGTCCATCCTGCGCGTGGTTCGTACTCGTGAATCCCAACACGTAGTACACCGAACTATCCTTTTGTACTTGCGAAAACACCCCACCAAGATCGTTGGTATCCAGGAACGCTTTGCCACCCGTATCCGCCGCGATCGTGTA
>DATFZN010000160.1:0-5467 GCA_035314425.1 Candidatus Acidiferrum sp.
CGACGAGTGTGATATGGGCTTCGTCAAATACTGGATTCGCCACGATTGCCGCGAGCACAGGACTGGCGACGGGGGTCGCAGCAGGCACGACGCAAATCACGGCGCTGCAGGGGACTGTGACCAGTCCGAATGATCCACTGACAGTTACGGCGGTTGCGGTCGCTTTGCAGTCGATCGCGGTTACTCCCTCTGCGCCTTCGATCAATGTTGGCCTTACCCAGCAGTTCACAGCGACCGGAAACTATAGCGACAGTTCGATGAAAGACATCACAACTGGCGTGACGTGGGTGTCGTCGAATACTGGGTTTGCCACAATCGGAGCGAACACCGGTTTGGCCACCGGAGTTGCGGCTGGCACAACGCAAATTACCGCGAAATTGGGAAACGTGGTGAGTCCGAACGATCCGTTGACCGTCAACGTGGCAGCCGCGAATCCAACGGACATCGTTACCTATCACTACGACAATACGCGGAGCGGAGTAAACGCGAACGAAACCGTGTTAACGACGGCGAAAGTCAATTCGACGAATTTTGGCAAGTTGGGCGAATTCGCAGTGGATGGACAAATCGATGGGCAGATTTTGTATCTCAACCAGGTCAGTATCCCGGGGCATGGACTGAAGAATGTGATTTACGCGGCCACGGAAATGGATTCGGTTTATGCCTTCGACGCGGACAGTGTGAATGGAAATACTAGCGTGTATTTGTGGAAGACATCGGTGGTGCCAGCGGGTGAGTCTGCGGTGGACCTGGCGAGCCTGCCATGCGGAAACATCTCGTTCAATGGAGTAACGGCGACCCCAGTAATTGACCGCACACGGAATGCAATCTATGTGGTCGCAATGACGAAGGACGGCGCAGGGAATATCATCGACCGGATTCATGCGCTGGATTTGACGACGGGAAATGAACTGTTTGGAGGCCCAACGGTAATCACGGCAACATATCCGGGCAGTGGCGGTAATAGCAACGGCGGGATGGTGACCTTCATTCCGAAGTATCACCACGAACGCGCGGCGTTGCTCGAGAGTAACGGGGTGATTTACACGGCATGGTCTGGAATGTACGGGGATTGCGGAGATTATTCGGCGTGGGTGATCGCTTACAATGCAGATACATTGTCGCAAGCGGGAGCGATCGACCTTGTGCCGGACAACTATGGCGGAGGAATCTGGATGGGAGGAGGCGGTCCCGCAGCAGATGCCGCCGGGAATATCTACGTCATCAGCGGAAATGGATTTGGCGATACACCGGGTACAAACCATAGCTACGGCAACTCATTTGTGAAGCTTGCGCCGCCGAGTTCTGGAAATCTAAGCGTGGCGGATTACTTCACGCCGTACAACACGATCAGTGAAGATAATAGCGATATTGATTTCGGTTCGGCTGGCCCGCTGCTCCTGCCGGATATGCTTGACAGTAATAATGTGACGCAGCACCTGGCAATCGGTGGGGGCAAAGACTGCAACATGTACGTGGTGAGCCGTGACAATATGGGACAGTTCAACGCGATGCAGAATGAAATTCATCAACAAATCAAAATCTGCAACAACGAAAATCATTCCTCGACTGTGTATTTTAACGGTAGCGTGTACGTAGGACCGGTGAACACGGCGTTAGAAGCGTACACATTCGTGAAAACCTTTCTGCCGACAAGCCCGAGTTCGCAAACTGCGCAAACGTTTGATCGCGTAGTGCCAGGTATTTCGGCGAATGGAACCAGCAACGGAATCGTTTGGGTAGTCAGCCGCGGCTCGGGACTGCTCTACGCCTACGATGCAACGAATTTGACGACAAAGTTGTACGACACGAGTCAGGCCGCGGGTAATCGAGATAAGTCAGCGGCCATCGGGGGCGGATTTATTACGCCAACGATTGCGAATGGAAAAGTGTTCTATGGAACAGGGAGCACCGTGGCGGTGTATGGGTTGCTGGGGCCGTGACGAAACAGGTTCAGTGATCAGTTTTAGATCTTGAAGAAAGAGCCTGCTGGCATCGGGCGTTCTAAAGAATCGTGCAAGTCGATCGGCATCGCGATCGGTACACTTCGCCCATCCCGCCAACACCGAGAAGCGAAGCAATTTCGTAGGGACCAATTTTGGTTCCGGAGGGAAGAGGCTCTCAGGATTATCGGTCCGACTGTGGCGTGGCTGCAAAGATTGCAAGCTCAAACCGGACTTTTGGGTGGCCAGGTGATTTGACCAGTGCCGCGGTAGGCGAGATTGGCGATCTGGCCGGCGCGGGCCGCAGCGACTCCGGCTTCGACCGGAGCGTTGGGTTGTTTGCGAGTTCTGATGCAGTCGAAGAAATTTAGCATGTGGTCGATGGTGCCGTCGCGAAAACTTTCTGCCTTGACGACCGGATTGTCCTTTGACGGCACACCTTCGTGATAGACGCCGAAGCCACTGCGGTTGAGCTTCAAGGTTGCGTCAGTGCCACGGAATTCCAATCCGCCATCATCAATCGAAGAAGCCATCATGCCCTCGTAAACAACATCGAAGCCGGGATAACGCAGAGCAGCCTGAACGGTGTCGGGACAATCCCATTGTTCAAAGATGTATTTATCGCCGAGCATCTGTGCCGTACGGGGCTCGTCGGAGTTCATCGCCCAGTGCGCGATATCGATCCAATGGCTGAAGAGGTCGGTCATGGCGCCGCCGCCAAAATTCCAATACCAGCGCCAGCGATAAAACTTTTCGTCGCTAAAGGGCTGGTCGGGCGCGCTGCCAAGCCACTGCTTCCAATCAAGAGCTTGCGCGTCGACAGGTCTCGGCGCCATAAAAACATGATAGTTCTGCCACCAATAGGTTCTGACCTGCGCGACGCGTCCTAGACTGCCACCCTGAATGAGATCGATGGCATCGCGAAAGTGGCTCCAACTGCGCTGCTGCATACCGCATTGCAGAATCTGTTTGCTGGAGCGGACCGCGTGGATGAGGGTGGCGGATTCCTCGATGGTATGGGTGACTGGCTTTTCCAGGTAAACATCTTTGCCTGCGGCCAGGGCCTCGACTGCCATGCGCGCATGCCAGTGGTCGGGCGTGGCGATAATGACGGCATCGAGTTGCTGCTCGAGAACTTCGCGATAGTCCGCGTGCGTGCTCGCCAGGTCGTTTGCGCGGTGTTTTACGGCGTCGCGGCGCGGCCCGTAGACGTCACTGACAGCGACAATCTGGTATCCGCCGACCTGGTCAGCAGCGTTTAGAAGGCCGCCCATGCGTCCACCAGCGCCGATAACTCCAATGCGAAGCGTGTCGTTTGCGCCCAACACACGGGTTGAGGCGAGCGCTGTGAGCCCGCTGGCGAGAATAAAACTGCGACGAGTAGGTTGATTTTGCATGGCGTACATCTTAGCGGGATACGGTCGACGAGCAAAGCGGCGAGGCATCTCTTCCGAGGTATGAGAACATTGTCGCCCTCTAAGTCCCTGAATTTGCCACGTTTCCCGAAAAAGTCTCATTTCATCCGCGCCTTTTTACAACTCTTTACAAACGTTTGCGATGCCTTGACACTTGCGGCCTGCGGGTTCTTTATAGTTTTGCTAGGCTACAAGCTGAGTGGGCCGGTAGGAGGGTGGACGAATGGCCAAGAAGTGGCGATTGACAGAGCGGACGCGAACGCTTCTCACATTGGAACTGGCCATTATTCTGCCTGCGGCAGCTTTGATGGCATTCAGCATCTGGAACTTGAAACATATTCAGCGTGACAAGGCGATCGAAGCAGCCATCGCTCGCGACTTTACCTATGTGTTGAAGATTGCCGAAAAAAAGAGCTGGGAGCGGGCTAACGAAATCCTCACGCCATTGCGCAAAGAATATCCGAGTCCCGACGACGGCGCCAAAGTCAAAGCCCAGCTCGACCACATCCTCTCTGAGCATCCCGAGTTATCGTTCGCCACTCTTTACGATAAGAAGACCAACCTACTGATAACCCGAATGCAACCAAGCCGCGACGAGGATGGCGAATTCTGCTCACGCACACAGGAGGTTATCGATAGCGTGCAGGCTTGGCTGCCGATGGAAGCGCCGGGCATGGCGCATAGCCTCGAGATGATGGCGAAAAAAGGAGAATATTCACCGGAGTTCTTTGGCGACTGGATGGTCAAAGGTGACCAGCACATCTACACGAACGTGGCTTATTTCTTTCCTCCGGATGTACCGGAGGACCGGGTTAGCCTCGGTCTGGTTTCCTTTGACGAAGACTATCTGCAGAAGAGCTTTTTCCCTGCGGTAATAAAGGATGTATTGAACAGCAAGAACACGGTACTGCGGGCGGATATGAATCCTCCCGCCATGATAGTCCACGCGCGGAGGGATACGAGTCCGTGGGTAGTATCTTCCAACTGGGATGGGGGCAAGCCCGAAGTGGAACGGCCTTTCGTTGACATTTTTCAGGGCATGGTTTGGGGGATCAAATATCCGGGCACAACCATCGCCGATATCAGTGCGAAATTCCTCAGATACAACTACACGGTTCTTGCGGCGCTTTCGCTGGTCATGATCGGTGGAATCTTTCTTACCTATAGGAACGTTTCTCGAGAAATGAACCTCGCGCGTTTGAAATCCGATTTCGTGGCCAATGTTTCCCACGAATTGCGTACACCGCTCGCGCTCATCCGGCTCTATGCCGAAACCTTGGAACTGGGACGCCTGACAGCAAAGGAAAAATACCAGGAGTATTTCCGGATTATTCGCGAGGAGAGCGAGCGACTGACAGCGCTGATCAATAATATCCTGGACTTCTCACGCATCGAGGCAGGACGCAAGGAATATGAATTCAAGGAAACCAACCTTCCTGAACTTGTCACATCCACGTTGGACTCTTATCGTTTCCAGATCGAGCAAAACGGTTTTGCATTCGAGGAAAACATTTCTCGCGATATCCCTGTCGTAAACGTTGACCGGGAAGCAATCGCGCGCTCGTTACTGAATCTGGTGAACAACGCGCTGAAGTACTCGAAGGATAACAAGTTCATCGGCGTGAATTTGTACCGCGCCAACGGTTCTGTGAAGCTGGAAGTTTGTGACCATGGCATCGGTATTCCGCCCAGTGAACAGGAAAAAATCTTCGAGAAGTTTTATCGCTGCGGAGATCCGCTGGTACACAACATCAAGGGCTCGGGGCTAGGCCTCTCACTTGTGCGACACATTGCTCGCGCGCATGGCGGGGATGTTCTAGTGGAGAGCGCACCCGAGAAAGGCAGCAAATTCACAATCGCATTGCCCTTGGGTCCATCATCCGGTACGGGGGCAGCCACGGCATGAGTGCGGAAACGGTTGTGGTGACATGTTCCGCGAAGGATTTTAGGGAGAGGTCATGAGCACAAGCAAGATCTTGATCGTCGAGGACGAACCGAATATGGTCGCGGGCCTGCGCGATAATTTCGAGTACGAAGGTTTTCAAGTGATCACGGCGCTTGATGGCGTAGAGGGGTTGGAACGTGCGCTGAAGGATTCACCGGACTTGG
>DATFZN010000161.1:0-28961 GCA_035314425.1 Candidatus Acidiferrum sp.
TCTGCCAGACTAAGAGCGGATTTGCCATCGTTTGTTTTGGCGTTTGCATCTGCGCCATGCGCCAAGAGCAGCCGGAGGATGTCGAGACGGCCATTGGCTGCGGCCGTTAGCAACGGACTATAGCCGGCGCCATATCTATAATTAGCGTTAGCGCCAGATTCGAGCAGCCATTTGGCGATTTCGGCATGGCCGCCGGCGACCGAGCCGGTGAGCGCGTTGTACCCCGTTCCGTTGGTCGCGACAGCGTTTATGTTTGCACCCTTTTGCGCCAGGTAGCGCGCAACTTCGATGTGGCCAAAGACGCAGGCAAGTGCGACAACGGGAAATCCATCAGCGGAAAGGGAATGGGCCAGCGCGGGGTTCGTTTCAACAATTTCTTGAGCGCGATCCAAGCGTCCTAGGGCAGCGGCGTCCTGCAATTCGAGTGTGGCTCCGCCTGCGAGAAGCAAATCGCGAATTTCTGTCCGCCCCGAATAGACCGAGGTAAGAACTGCGGAAACGCCAGATTCATTTTTGGCCGAGGCAAGTGACCGATCAGAATCAAGGAGTGCTTTGACGCGGTTCAGTTCGCCGGCACGAATGGCCGCGAAAAAATCGTCTACGGTTTCTTTTCTGAGCATGAATTGCGCTCCAGACTGGCCGAGGTTTGCCGCTCAAAAAGATGGGCGGCAGAAAGCCGCCCACTGCCCCTACAAAGTTTTAATTGGCCATGCGTTTAGCGACGGGCACGATCTTTGCGAACCGCTTCATCTACAAGCGCATCCAGTTCCGCGCGCGACAAAGTGACTTCGTCCGTCGAGCTTTCGCCGTTGTCGCAAGTTTCCGGCAGCTCCGCGCCGCCGCCCGGAGGCGGCGTGACGTGATACCTTGCACGCGCCGCCATCAATTTCGCTACTTCACGAGTGGACAAAAGTTGCGGTTCGCCCGCCAGCCGTGCCGCCAGCATAATTTTCGCGAAGTGCTCCAGCATCTCCATGCGGAAAAATGCGTTGAGCAGATCCGGTCCGCAGGTGACCGCGCCGTGATTGGCCAGCAACAAAGCGTCGTAATGGGGAACATACGGCTCGAGCACCGCGCTCAAATCCGGCGTGCCGGGCGTGGCATAACGGACCAGGGGCACTTTGCCCAGGCCAACCACGATTTCCGGCAGCAGCGCCTGGTCCAACCCCATTCCCGCCGCAGCAAATCCCGTTGCCGTGGATGGATGCGCGTGGCAAACAGCCTGCACGTCGGGGCGCATACGGTAAAACAGAAGGTGCATCCCGGCTTCCGAGGAGATCTTCCGGTCGCCACGAAGGTGACGACCTTCCATATCCATGACGACCAGGTCCTCGGGCGACATCATGCCTTTATTGATACAGGTAGGTGTCGTCAGAATGCGCTCGGCATCAAGACGAATCGACAGGTTGCCTTCGCAGGCCACAATGTGGCCGCGTTCATACATCCAGCGGCCCACTAGGCAAATATCTCGGCGATGTTGATCTTCAGCTCGTAATGATGGTACTGAGTCCGTAGGCACGATGCGGACTCCTTCCTCGACCTATGGAGGTCTGACCAGTTTCAGACAACCAAAATATTGGGGACAACTTTTAAAGAGAGTACGCTCAGTGACCAAGAAAGCCAAGTAAAATTAGGCGTATATTCCGCGCAGTTTCAATGCCGTCGCCACCCGGTCAATGGCCAGCATGTAGGCGGCGATTCGGTTGTTGACACGATGCGTTTCCGCATAACGGACAACTTCATCAAAAGCCCGGTCCATCACATCGTACAAGCGCTCGTTGACTTCACTTTCGCGCCAGAAGAAGCCCTGGCGGTCCTGCACCCATTCGAAGTAACTAACGGTGACGCCACCGGCATTTCCGAGAATATCGGGCACGGTGAAGATGCCTTTGCCGTCGATGATCGCATCGGCTTGCCAGGTGGTCGGACCATTGGCGCCTTCACAAAGGATCTTGGCCTGAACCTGGTGGGCATTTTGCTCCGTGATTTGGTTCTCGATGGCCGCGGGAATCACCACGTCACAGGGTTGGAATAGAACATCCCTGGCGCTCATCTTTGTACCACCGCCAGGAAAATCCTGCAGCGGCTTTTTCTGGGTGTACACCCATTCGATGACCTTAGGAACGTCGAACCCTTTGTCGGTATACAACCCGCCGCCAATATCAGCCAGGCCGACAATCTTGTAACCCGCCTTGTGCATCAGTTCGGAAGCAAGCGACCCAACATTGCCGAAACCCTGCACGATGACGCGAGTCGTCTCTTTCTTCATCCCAAGTTTTGTCAGAGCTTTGTCGACGCAAATCATGACGCCGCGTCCTGTAGCTTCGCGCCGCCCGCGTGACCCGCCCAATTCGATCGGCTTGCCGGTGACAACGGCCGTCGTCGCTTGGCGGGCGTGCATCGCGTAGGTGTCCATCACCCAGGCCATGGTCTGCTCATTGGTGCCAACATCCGGCGCTGGCACATCGCGCTCTGGACCAAGCCAGTCAGAAAGTTCCGCGGTGTATCGACGGGTAAGGCGTTCCAGTTCGCCGCGCGACATCTTCCGTGGATCGCAAATGATCCCGCCCTTGGCTCCGCCAAAGGGAATGTCGACGACCGCGCATTTCCAGGTCATCCACGCCGCCAGCGCGCGCACTTCATCCACGCTGACATCGGGCGCGAAACGAATTCCACCTTTACCGGGACCGCGTACCGTCGAATGCAGAACGCGATAGCCGGTAAACACTTCGAGCTGCCCGTTATCCATTCCGACGGGAATATAGAGCGTGATTTCTTTGTCTGGATATTTCAGATAACGATAAATGCCCTGCTCGAGGCCTAATTTATTCGCGGCCATTTCAAAGCGCGCTTCGGCATTTTGATAGACATTCATCTCTTCCGGCATTGGCGCTAGCGACATGCAAAAGTCTCCTTTGCTGACAGAGCCTTGGAGCATGGGGCTGTGCAGCACGGTTCGGCCCGAGAGAGACATACAGGCTCGTAAAAATAGCCAAGGGAGGTTGCAACGGCGGGCTACCCACCCTCCGGAACGCTCAATTGGCCGGGTGGCCAGTATACGAAGGCGGATGGCCTGACCGCAAGGTTGCTCGACGCTAGAGAATGCCCAGCGGACGCCCGGGCTCGCTCGAAACAGATGAACTGGGTTAGGCAAGTCGACACAGCAGGTTCCCCGCAAAGAAGTATGCCGCTGTAGATCTGGTATTATTCTTTAATGGGTTTGACACGCGGCAAATCAGGATAAGCCGTTTTTCGGGCTATTTCATGAGTGATGGCAGGTATGGAAGGCAAATTAAGTCTCGCAATTTTAGTCCCAGTCTACAACGAACAATATCTGGTGGAGACCAGCTTAAAGCGGCTTGCGGAGCTTGAGGGGAGCCCGTTGCTCAGCCGGGTCCGGGTCATTGTCGTCAACGATGCCTCGAGTGATGACTCGGCTGCGGCACTCATCCGTTTTCGAAATGCGATTCCGCAACTGAACGTGCCGCACTTTGAATGGATATTCCTGGACCACGAGAAAAACAGAGGAAAAGGCGCAGCGATTCGCACCGCAGTCCCACATATCGATACGGATCTGGTGGTGATCCATGATGCGGATTTGGAATACCATCCGTCGGATATCCGGAAGATGCTGCCGCTGTTCCTCGAGGAAGATGCGGATGCGGTTTTTGGCTCCAGATTTCTCTCGAGTGACTTTCGCCGTGTCCTACTTTTCCGCCACAGCCTGGGGAACAAACTGATCACCCTGCTGACAAACATCGTGACCGATCTCAATCTCTCGGACATTGAGACCTGCTACAAAATGATTCGCAGCGACATTTTCAAGAGCATTCCCTGGGAAAGCGATCGCTTCGGCATCGAACCTGAAATTACGGTGAAGCTCGCCAAGCGCAAAGCGCGCATTTTTGAAGTGCCCATTCGTTACTCCGGCCGCACTTACGCCGAAGGAAAGAAAATCACCTGGAGAGATGGGGTAAAGGCATTGGGTGCCTTATTGAAGTACGGGATCTCCGACAAAATCTACGTTGCGGATTCCCATGGCAGCGAAATACTCGCTCGGCTCAACCGTGCCCCAAGATTTACCAAATGGATGGCCGATACCATTCGCCCTTATGTTGGGAATCGAGTCTTGGAGATTGGAGCGGGGATTGGGAATCTAACCGCAAATCTTGTGCCCCGAAGCGAATATCATGCCAGCGACATCAATCCGCATTACCTTGACCGCTTGGAAACCCTGACGCACACACGGCCCTATTTGCAGGTGCACTACACCGACGCCAGCGCGGCGGAAACCTTTCCTGCCGAACAATTCGATACCGTGGTTTGCTTGAATGTAGTGGAACACCTTGAAAACGACGTTCTTGCACTCCGCAATATTCGCAAGAGCCTCGATAAAAACGGCCGCGCCATCATCTTAGTCCCGAATGGACCACAGCTTTTCGGTTCGCTCGACAGCGTGCTCGGTCACTATCGCCGCTACACCCAAGAGCAATTGGTGAGGGCCTGTGAGACGGCGGGTTTTACGGTGGAAAAAGTTCTGAAGTTCAATCGCATGGGTGCACCGGGCTGGTGGCTGAACGGGCGGGTATTGAAAAAAGAAACATTTGGATTCTGGCAAATCAAGCTGCTGAATTTTCTGGTTCCGATCCTCCGGCCCATAGACCGCTTTTTGCCGTTCCCGCATCTATCCTGGATCGTAATTCTGCACGCCAATCCGCAAGCCGCAGACGAATTGAATGCAGAGTCTTCGCTGGCTCATCCTATGTTGTCGGCGCAGGGCGGACTTTCCCCCACACGCTAAGTTTTATTCATTCCTAAACGCAAATTGCAGAGGTTCAACTTCTAGTCAAGCCGGAATTGCACCGTGACGGTCAGGTGCATTGCGGTTGGCTTGCCATCCAGAACCGCTGGCTGGTATTTCCATTGCTTCACCGCAGCCGCAGCGGCCTGGTGCAACAACACCGGACCGGAAAGGACCCTGGTGGCCGTCACATTTCCATCTGCATCAATCAGCGCGTCGAGTTTCACGTCACCCGCTACTCTTTGTGACTTCGCCGTTGGTGGATAAATCGGGGGGACTGATTTCCGCAATTCCGCAGGCTTCACCTCTCCCCCAACCGGCAGGGGAACTGCAGGTTGCGACCCGTTGCCGGTGGCGATTGCCCCCAGTTGGTCACCCGTTGCGGCAGCATCGGTCGAGTCGATCGACGGAGCGGCTTCACTTGGAGCCGAATTTTCGCCGTGGTTCACGTTCGGCGTTGCCAGGTGCACCTCGCCAAGGACCGGCTTTTTCTGCTGCTCGAGGGGAGGTTCGGTGCCGACGACCGAGTTCCCAGATCTTGTTTCTGAATTGACGGGCGCGCTCGAAGTCTTGTTCCCCTCGGCGACCGGTGTCTTTGCTGGCTGGGTTAGAGCAGGAGACGGGCTTGCTACAACCGGCGCGACAGAACCCGTCAGCGCGGAACCTGGCGCCGTCGGCGAGGCAGTAGCGGGGCCGGGTTCAGGAAAATTACTCGCAGGAATGGTCCGTGCAGCTCGGTTTCCCGCCAAAAAATTCCCTGGTTCGAATCCGTACCATACTCCTCCGCCGATCACGATGGCAACCGCGGCAGCCAAACCGAGAATCAATCCTTTTTTTGAACCAGGCGAAGACACTCGCTCGTCGGTCGCGGTCGCACCACCTAGCAATTGACCACCGAACACAACTGCTTCTGATGCAGCCGACTTCTCCTCCGCGCCCTGCGATGAATAGTCTCCGGAGTCTACTCTCGCATTGTTTTCAATCCCGATGTTCTCTGAAATTTCAGACGGGGAAGGCGAGGACGATTGGGCGTCTGTCTCGCGTGCAAGCGGCGCCAGCCAGGAGGGTATTTTAACCTCCTCCACTTTTAAGTTGAACGGTGCAGGTTTCGCAGCGCTGGGTTTGGTTTCCCCTGCGGGGCTCGCAGCCAGAAGGGGTTTCACCGCGATCGCAACCTCCGTGGAAATCTCTGTTGGGGACACAAGTGGAGCAGAAACGGGAATTTCCGCAGCTGGCTTCGGAGTAGTTGCCAATTCTCGAATTGGTTCGCCTGGTGTCGCAACTACAGGTCGTGCCGTTCCCTTTTCGAGAACTTCTTCGCGGAATAGTAGCGAGCTCAGCTGTTCTTGCAGACGAGCCGCTTGCTGACGCAGTTCGTCGGTCGTGGCGTCCTTCGTTTTGGCTGGCGGATTTGTAACCGTTGGCGCGGGCAGCGAAGCCATCGGTAATTTTAGTTCGGCCGCCGGAGCAGTAACGGAAGGTGCCGACGTGGAGGGTTGTTGTGCAGGCAATGGTTCGCCGTTGACTGCGGGCGGCTGCGGTGGCCCAACCGGTGAGGCTGCCAGAAATTCCGCGATGGTCGGCAGTTTAATTTCCGGCTTCGGTGGTTGCGGATCTTTTGCCGGGAGCGCATTCTTGTTCGATTCTGGCTTTGCCGGAAGGGGAGGGACCGCAGGTGATGTCGGTCGAACGACTGCGGGCTTGTTCGCCGGAGCAGCGACTGGAAGATTGGGTTTTGTCGAGACTGTCGCCACGGGGACCACGGGAGTTGCTGCAAGAGGTTTCGGCGGAGCTGCCGCTGGACTCACTTCCGGTGCTCCGGGTCGAGCAACCGCGGGGGCTTTCACGGCAGTGGCAGGACTTACCGCTGATTCCGTTGGTATGCGAACGCCCCAGAATCCTGCGGCAGGTTCGGTAAACTCTAGTTCCACATAACCTGTGACAGTTCGGTAGTTCTTCGATTTCACGACTTGGCAAACAACTTCTTTTTTCGACTTTTCATTGGTCACAAAAAGCAGTTGTCCAGGCGAAACGCTGGACGCCAGACGAATCACTGCGCCGTTGGCAAACACCAAAACGGTCTTGGTCGATTCTGAAAATGGTTCACGCTTGTCGGAACCTTCGATTGTTCGCGCTCCATTGACGCTCACTGGTACTTCCAGCGGAACGGGCTGCGGACGAGTTGCGGCCGCTTGCGCAGTTGGGCCGGGGGAGGGAACAGCAGAAGTCGTCCGAGTTGGAGTTTCCACATCTTTAGCAATAGGCGCCATGGGACACTCACCAAAAAAAAGGATAGGAAGTCAGCCCTGCCACAGGCAGGGAGGCCCCAGATCTACTTCCTTCATAGTGCGAGTGTTGCGCAGGCGGCCATATAGTACTTGCGTACTACGATGGAACACTGTGCTTACGAAGTTAGCCCGAGAAAACCGCCAACTCCCTATTTTGCGAATGCCAGCGGAGGCTCAAACCGTCGATCGATCGCCACTTGATAGCCGGTGACGAGTTTATTGGTTTCGTTCGCCATGCCAATGACGGCTTGCAGTTCTTTAAACATTTCCGGCGTCATTCCCTTTCCGAACGCGGAAGCTGTATGCGACGCGATGCAGTAGTGGCAGTTATTGGTGACACTCACCGCAATGTAGAGCAGTTCTTTGGTCAGCGGATCGATAGCTCCGGGGCCCATGATGGCTTTGAGACTTTCCCAGGTGCGTTTCAGTAGCGCCGGGTCGTGCGCGATGGCCTTCCAAAAATTGTTTAGGTAGTCCGTTTTCCGAGTCGTCAAAATATCGTCGTAGATGGCTCTTACTTCCTGACTGGCTTCGTAGTATTCGATAAGTCCAAAGGTTGACATGGGTTCTCCCAAAACAATCTCTACTCTCGCAAAGAATGTTAGCTGGATTTTACTGCCGTTGATAGCGGGTCAAATCCTGAATGGGGCCATAGATGAACGACTGAGGCGCACGATTGCGCAAATCAAATTGCATTGAATCGGTCTATTAAATCGTTATAATACAGAGGTTTACGGAGGTCCGATGCGCCACTCCATCCGAAACCTTGCTTCTTTCGCTCTACTTTTTCTGATTTGCTCGACAGCTGCACCGGTGATTGCCGAAGGGCAGACCGTGCGCATTGACACCACGCCCTCGCACGCGGTTGCCTTTGATCCCGACAAGGCCATGGGCAGCACCATGGATATCCTGTCGGCAAAACAGTTCGAGACGGTCTACAGCGCTCCGATACTCAAGGAATCGCTATCGGCGGGATGGGGTCCCACAAGCTATCGGCAAAACACCGAATTGACGATCGATGCGTGGCATTGGAATCCGGATGGTCAGTGGAGCGATTCCCAGAATAAGAGCGGCTACTTTGTTGGCAGCGTGGAACCAACTGGCCCGCTTAATAAGTCTTTCGGCTATAAATTACCCCACCGGGGATCCACTCGCAGCGACTTCGATCAAGACGAGTTTTCGCGCCTCACCGATGGTGATCCGGGCAGCTACTGGAAGAGCAATCCTTACCTCAGTGAGAAATTTACCGGGGAACCGGACAGCCAGCACCCGCAGTGGGTGGTGATCGATTTTGTAACCCCACAAGACATCAGCGCAATTCAGATTCAATGGGCTAATCCATACGCCACGCGCTATGTTGTGGAATATTGGTCCGGCAACGAAAATGCCATCACCAAACCAATCTCTGGAGAATGGATCGCATTCCCTCTGGGCGAAAAGAAGTCCAGTTCGGAAACCAATGAAGTGCAGCGTTTGACGGAGCGCCCGATCTCCACCCGGTTCCTGCGCATCTGGATGACCGAATCCTCAAATACCTGCGATAGCCACGGCTCTGAAGACCCGAGAAACTGCGTGGGTTACGCGATCTCGGAAATCTACGCTGGAAATTTCAATTCGCTCGGACAATTTGTAGACCTCATCCGCCATACGCCAGGACAAGCACAAACAAACGTTCAGGTCTCCTCGAATGACTCCTGGCACACCGCCGTCGATATGATTCCGTCGCGGATCCAAACCGGGTTCGATCTGTTTTTTACAAGTGGTATCACCAATCATTTGCCCGCGATGATTCCTGTCTCGCTGCTCTATGGAACGCCAGAAGACAGCGCCGCGGAACTTTCCTATCTGGCAAAACGTGGCTATTCGATTTCCTATGTGGAAATGGGCGAAGAGCCGGATGGGCAATTTATGCTGCCGGAAGATTACGCCACGCTCTATTTGCAGTGGGCCGCGGCGCTTCACCGAGTCGATCCCAAATTAAAACTCGGCGGCCCTATTTTCACCGGCGTCAACGAGGACATAAAAGCATGGCCGGATGCCGAGGGCCGCACTTCGTGGCTGGGACGGTTTCTTAACTACTTGAAAGCTCACGGCCGCATGGCCGATTTGGCCTTTGTTTCCTTCGAGCATTATCCCTTTCCGCCGTGTGAAATTAATTGGAACGACCTCTACCGGGAACCGCACTTGCTAGAGGGCATTCTAAAGGTCTGGCGGGACGACGGAGTTCCCCCGGACGTCCCCTTGATGAATACCGAGAGCAATGTCTCTTGGGAGCTTACCGATCCCATGCAGGACGTTTTTGCAGCGCTCTGGTTGGCTGATAGCGTCGGGGCATTTCTCACCAACGCTGGGGCTGGCGGTGTCTATTATCATTCCCCAATTCAACCTGAACCGTTCCGTCCGGGCTGCCACGGCTGGAGTACCTACGGAAATTTTGTCGCCAATGAAACGCTAGAAATTCGCCAACACACTTCGCAATATTTTGCGGGCCAGCTTCTAAACCTCGAATGGGTGAAACACCGCGATGGTATCCACGAACTCTATCCCGCGCAATCCGATCTCGAGGATGAATCGGGCCACACCTTAATCACCGCTTACGCTGTGAAGCGACCAGAGGGGGACTGGTCCTTGCTGCTGATCAACAAAGATCCCAGCAACGCACATGAGATCAGCATCCAGTTCCAAGCGAATGGCAAGGACGGATCTTCGGCAAAATTCACAGGCAACGCAAAAAAAGTTACCTTCGGCGCCGCCGAATACGTGTGGCATCCCGAAGGCGCTGCCAGTTATGCCGCGCCCGATGGCCCCGCAAGAACAGAAACGCTGGATATGTCTTTGACACCAAAAGTCGTGCTGCCAAAGGCGTCTGTTACGGTTCTAACCGGGAAGGTCAGCGTCGCTCCCTAGTACCGACCGCTTGAAGCTATCGGCAAAACCCGAGTGATCAGTTTGGGGCCGCCCGCGCCGCCAAACAGGAGGATCACAGGAACCGTTCAACGAGTAGCCGCGCCAGACGTTGCGAGTTATGACGGATCACTCCGTGCTCCTCGAGCAAATTATCGAGAATGAGCTTCACTTTCATCCGCGAGATTTTATCGCCATCCACTTCCACCTGCTCTGCGCCCTGCGCATGATAGCGGCGGGCCACTTCCGGGGACACCGTTTTTCGGTTGGCGACCACGTAATCGATCACCGGCTTCCCCACGTGGGCCTCAATCGCGCGAACATGCTCGCTGAGCGGATAGTTCGTGGTCTCCCCCGGCTGGGTCATCAAATTGGCTACGTACACTCGCGGCGCCTTGGACCGCAAAATAGCTTTTGCAATTTCCGGAATCAGCAGATTAGGAATCACGCTGGTAAACAACGAACCCGGCCCCATCAGGATCAGATCCGCTTCCTCAATGGCCTCGACTGCTTTCGGCAGGGGCTTGACTCGCCTCGGAATCAATTCCAGTTTTTGAATTGGTGATCGGCTGCACGATATTTTCGTTTCCCCACGAACTCGCTTGCCATTTGCCAGGGTTGCGACAAGATTTACGTTGGCTAGAGTTGACGGAAATATTCGGCCGCGAATCGCCAGCACTTTCCCGGAAACGCGAACGGCCTCGGCAAAGTCCCCGGTGACATGGGTGAGAGCCGCCAGAAATAAATTTCCGAAATTGTGGCCGCGCAAGCCGCGCCCCGCATGAAACCTATATTGGAAAAGCCGGCTCAGTAGCGCCTCGTCTTTGGACAACGCCACCATGCAATTGCGTATATCGCCCGGCGGGAGCATGCGGTTTTCCCGCCGCAATCGCCCGGAACTACCGCCATCGTCGGTGACCGTCACGATTGCAGCTAAATCCGAAATCGGTCGTTCTTTGAAAAATGTTTCGTCGCTGCGCCTCGCCAGATGCTCTTTTAGCCCCCGCAGCAGGGCCGATAATCCCGTGCCGCCGCCCAAAGCGATAACCCGCATTGCTCGCGATTCGTTCTTTTTTCTTTTCCGTGGTTTATTCAAAGGAAGCTCAGTTTCTAATTTTGCCGGTGAGGTCGGAGCGCTCCTCACTGATGCATTGTTCCGCAGGGCAGGGAATACTCGACTGCACGAGAGAAAAAACTCGGGAAATGCAAACTCTATTCAGAGTAGCCGGAAGGCGAAAATCCTAGCCGACGTAGCCGTCCTTTTCAGGATACAGGAGTTCCGTAAACCGCGGGTCTTCCTGCAGAAAAGCGAAATCCTCGTCGTTGCGCGCGTGATAGCGATTGGCCGAACGCAGCTCAATTGCCACTTTCAGATTGGCCATCGCAGAATCCGCCTCCCCGGTGAGGCAATCGAGCGCTGCCAACGCATAATGCACGTGGTCGGCTTTAGGAGCGAGCTTTCGCGCTTTTTCCAGGCTCTCCCGCGCTTCATCCCAGCGTCCCAGATTCATCATGCCTACACCGCGCTGGTAGTGATCTTCCGGCGACTTGGGATTCTGGTCAGCCTGCGGCTTCATACGCTGTTCCACAATCTTGATATGCATCTTCGCGCGATCCACCAGTTCTTTGCTAGGACCTTCGAGCACTTTTTCCAATTCCTGTTTGGCGCGTTGAAATTTCTGCTGATGAAACAAGGCCATGGCCTCTTCATAGACCTTCATCTGCGCTTGCACCTTAGGATCGACCATTTCCACCCCACCACGCGGCGCCGGAGGAGCCGGTAACTTCTTTTCTTTGTGTTGTTTAGCCTTGGGCTTGGGGGACGACTTCCCGCGCCCTGAACCCCTTGAGGATTTCTGCGCTTTGGCCATGGCGCGAATGCTAGCAAAGGCGGAGTGTTCCGTCAACGATCTGCCCCGGTTTTCCACAAAGTGACGAGTTCGATAGCCTTTACCCTCCGGCACCAACCCCGAAAAATAGCTTTCCCCAAAACCCGACTTCTCCCCGACACTAGAGGAGAAGATTCCAGGCTTCCAACGCAAAGGGGGGATCACTGGCTTGCCCTTCATGCGTGTGTTATAAGTTTTAGCCGGGAATCAGGTTGACGACTCGTGCCTTTCATTAATTTTCCTGCTCGCGAGATAAATTGCAAGTTGGTGTATTACGGTCCTGGTTTGGGGGGCAAGACAGCAAACCTCCAATGGATCTATGATCACACCACACAAAACCAGAAGGGCAAGATGGTCTCCCTCGCCACGGAGACGGATCGAACCCTGTTCTTCGACTTTTTACCTCTCGATTTAGGCACCGTCCGCGGCTTCAAAACGCGTTTTCATCTCTACACTGTTCCTGGACAGGTTTTCTATGAAGCCAGCCGCAAGCTGATTCTGAAAGGCGCGGATGGGGTTGTGTTCGTTGCCGATTCGCAGGAAGAACGGCTCGATGCAAATTTTGAAACGATGGATAACCTTCAGGAGCACCTGAAAGAACACAATCTGAATTTCGCTACGATTCCCTACGTGCTGCAGCTCAACAAGCGCGACCTGCCGAATGCCCTGTCGGTCGAACAACTGACCAAGCAATTGCAGAAAAAAGGCGAGCCGGTAATTGAAGGTGTCGCCATTAACGGCCAAGGCGTGTTTGACACCTTGAAAGAACTCGCCCGCCTCGTCCTGGCCGAACTGAAAAAAGGCAGCTAGGAACGATCCGGTTCCATGGATGTTATTTCTTTCCTAGAAGAATCTCGAAAAACAGCAGAATGTCCTTGCCCGGTCGTTTGCCAACCCATTCAGAGTAGATCTGAAAATTCACGGCAACGGTGACCAGGTGGGGAGAGGTTGACCGCCTCCAGGTTCTACCGTAAGCCACGCACGATGCGGATCGCGTCCATCCTTCGCCGAGCAATGCATGCCGTGCCGTGTCCGTAGGAGCGGGATTCGGCAGGTAGAAACAATACGGGGCACAGCGTAGGTTAGAAGCCGGCTTTTGCGAGGTCTACGGTTTCAAAGGTGGGGATCGCTTCGATCAAGCGTGTAATTGTGAGGGCATCGCGGACGCGGCCCTGGCCGCTGACCAAGTGCAACCCGCCACCCTGCCGGGCCAGCGAGATGGAGAGCTTTACCAGTACGGAAATGCCGGAGCTGTCGATCTGTGGAATTTCGTTGAGATTCACAATAACCTTGCGGGCGCCGCGCTGCATTAACTTTTGCACGTAATCGCCCAATTGCTCGCTGGGCTCGCCAATCGTGAGTCTTCCGTGCACTTCGACAAAGTAGATGCCAGCGGATTCGTGCGAGGAAACTTCCAAGGGTGGGTGCAAAGTCATCGGGGGTACCTTTTCCTTGCTTTCAAGCAAAACCGGGCTGCCGCGGGGGAATCGGAGTCCGCAGTGGCTTTTGCATTATACGATGTTAAGGATGCAGAACAAGATAGCAATCCCAGGCCGCCGGCACCGCTGGGACGTCCTGCCGGCGCGTGCCCGCGAGATCCAGGATGGACTGCGGAAACACTGGATCGGCGAGGACCGCTTCGGCAAGATTCGCACCGTTGCCGGGCTGGACGTCGCGTTTGTGCTGGTCAAATCACAAGCCCTCGGTCAGCGGTCCCGGCTGAACCGGGCGACCGCGCTCCGGGCCGCAAACCACGCGATTGGCTGTGTGGTGATGTACCGCTATCCGGAAATGGAGGAGATCGCGCGCGCTTCTGCTATTCTCCCGCTGCATTTTCCCTATGTGCCGGGCTTCCTAAGCTTCCGCGAAATTCCGGTGTTGCTTGTTGCTCTGGCAAGGCTGAAATCCATGCCTGACCTCCTTTTCTGCGATGGGCAGGGTTATGCCCACCCTCGGCGGATGGGTCTGGCCACCCATTTAGGGATCGTGCTGGACCACCCCACGATTGGGTGTGCCAAGAGCCGGTTGACCGGTATTTTTGCGGAACCTGCGAGGAAAGCAAAAAACTGGAGCCCTCTTTTTGACGAAGAGGATGGCGCCCAAATGATTGGCATGGTCGTCCGGACCCGCGACAATGTCAGCCCGATCTACGTCTCGCCGGGGCACCGTGTCAGCTTTCCGTCGGCCCTCGAACTGACGCTCAGCGTGACCGATGGCGGTCGAATACCCCGGCCCACGCGGGACGCCGACCGCTTCGCCCGCGAAACCAAGCGCAAGCTGCTTCTTGGTCAACTATCCGAAAAATGAATCCAATCTAGCAAAAGTTCAATCGGAAGGGGGAGGGTGCGGCGCGTATAATCCCGCCTACATCGTGTCTGATCCCCAGTCGGTAGTGCAGACCTCATATGGCAATTGAAACGACTGGACTTAGCCTCAGACTTTATTTTAGGAGTGGAGAGCTTGATGAAGCAATTGGCGGTTGCTTGTTGTCTTTTACTTACCCTTCTCCTTACGACAGTTCCTCTCCTTGCGCAGGAAACCTCCTCAGCTGTTCCCGCCCCCGGTGTTGCTTCTCCCGATGCGCCTCTGAACGATAAATTGGCGCAACTTGACCAAAAAGTGGCGGCGGCACAATCGTCCGCGGACAATGCGTGGATGCTGGTGTGCGCGGCGCTGGTGCTGCTGATGACCGGCCCCGGCCTGGCTCTTTTCTACGGCGGCCTGGTGCGCCACAAAAACGTGCTGGCCATCATGATGCAAAGTTTTGCGCTGATGGCGTTGATCACGGTGTTGTGGGCTTTGGTTGGCTACAGTTTGGCGTTCGGTGGCAGTGGGTCGTTTATCGGCAATTTCGAACACGCGTTTTTGCGCGGCGTTGGTGTCACACCGAATACGGATTATGCCGCAACGATTCCGCAAATGACTTTCATGATCTATCAGTTGATGTTTGCGATCATCACGCCGGCCTTGATTACCGGCGCGACCGCAGAGCGCATGAAGTTTTCCGGAACGATGCTGTTTATGACCCTGTGGTTTTTGATTGTGTACGCCCCGATGGCGCACATGGTTTGGGGAAAAGGCGGCTTGTTAAACGCTTCGCTCGGCGGGCGATTCCCTACTCTTGATTTTGCCGGCGGTACGGTTGTGCATATCACCTCGGGCGTTTCCGCGCTGGTTTGCGCGCTCTACATGGGCAAACGCATTGGGTATCCGAAGCAGCCCATGCCACCGCACAGTTTGGTGCTAAGTTTCGTCGGCGCTTGCTTGCTGTGGGTGGGCTGGTTTGGCTTCAACGCGGGAAGCGCGCTAGCCTCGGGCGGACTGGCCAGTTCGGCGTTCGTTGCCACCCATTTTGGCGCGGCGGCCGCTGCGTTGAGCTGGAGTCTGGCGGAATGGCTGAACAACGGCCACGCCAGTGCACTTGGGGCAATTTCGGGAGCCGTGGCTGGACTTGTCGCAATCACGCCAGCTGCGGGATTTGTCGGCCCGATGCCTGCACTGTTCATCGGGTTTGTTGCCGGAATTTTGTGCTACTTGATGGTCACAAAATTTAAGGCTTTGTTCGGTTACGACGACTCGCTTGACGCGTTCGGCGTTCACGGGGCGGGTGGCACGATTGGGGCAATCCTTACAGGGGTATTCGCGCAGGCTCTCTATAATCCCATCTTCGGCCCTGGCAAAGCGGTTGGCGGGCTAGACGGCCGCTGGGCGCAAGTTGGTTACCAAGCTGTGGGAATCGCGTTTGCCTGGATTTTTGCGCTCGTCGGCACCATCGTCATTCTGAAAATAGTCGATACCGCCGTTGGCGTTCGGGTGAACGAAGAACAAGAAGTAGAAGGCTTGGATATTTCACAACACGGAGAAGAAGCTTATAACATGGAATCCTAGCAAGCTGGCCAGGTTCACCACTCCATGGAGCACAAATTCGTATGATGAAACTTGAAGCAATCATCCAGCCATCCAGGTTTGAATCCGTCAAGGACGCCTTACTGGAAATCGGTATTGAAGGCATGACCGTGACCGAAGTGCGCGGCCACGGCCGGCAAAAGGGACACACCGAGGTTTATCGGGGGCGCGAATACACGGTCGATCTGCTTCCCAAAATAAAACTGGAAGTTGTACTGCCGGACAGTCTGGTCGAACGCGCGGTGGAAACCATACTAAAGACTGCCAAGACTGGGAAAATCGGAGACGGTAAAATATTCCTGTCCCGGATCGAGGATACGATTCGGATCCGTAACGAGGAGCGTGGCGAAGGCGCCCTATAGTTACAATGTCCTCCCTGCGTCCAGGTCTGAGTTCTTTGCTTCGCGAGAGCCGAACGATGGAAGAATCGGTCACACCGCTGTCTGTGCTAGGTCCGCAATGCGAGGCCCAACGCGAGCGTATTCGAAAGCTGTTTGACAGCGGCGCTACCGCGCAAGATACCTTGCGGCAGTTGTGCGAGCTGGCTGATGACTCCATCCAGAAAGTTTTTGGTGAACTGCTGCGCGTTCGCAATTCCAGTGGGCAGGGACTTTGTTTGTTGGCGCTTGGCGGGTATGGGCGCGAATTGTTGTTCCCCTACTCGGACCTGGATTTGTTGTTTCTTTTCGGCGGCGATAAGGCGGAACAGGAATTTCGCCCTCTGATCTCTGAATTCTCCCGTACACTCTGGGATCTTGGCTTTCGTGTCAGCTCCGCTGGCCGCACACTGGATGAGTGTCGGCGCATTGAAGGAGACAACGCCGAATTTCATCTTGCCATGCTGGACCGTCGCTTCATCGCTGGTGACGAAGCGATGCTTAACAAATTGGATTCGAAGATTCTTTCGGGCTCCGAAAAACAATCTCGCTCTTTTTTATTAACCGAATTGCAGCGACTTACCCGCGAACGCCTCGCGCGTTACGGCAATACGATCTTTCACTTGGAACCAAACGTGAAGGAAGCTCCAGGCGGGTTGCGCGATTATCATGCGCTGTTGTGGATGCGCCAGCTTGCCGGAGAGCGTCGCGATCCTCGCATCAGCCCCGTCAACGAAGATGAGCTGACGCGCAACGCCGTGGAATTCCTCAGCTCGATTCGCTGCTTCCTGCACTACAGTAACGGCCGCAACGACAATACGCTCACCTACGAATTGCAGTCGGACGCGGCGGAACGTTCGCTAGGCATCGACGACAATTTGCGGCGCAACGCAGCGGAATGGATGCGCCTATATTTCCGCCACGCGCGGACGCTCAATCGCCAGCTTTTGCGCTTCGTTGAGCAGCGTTCGCCCGTGACCTTGACGCTGCGCCAGCGCTTCATGAACGCCACGCTTGGGGCCAAGTCGGATGGCACAAATGGAAAGTCATTTATGCTGCGCGATGGCCTGCTTGAAATTACCCAAGAGCAGGCGTTTGCCGACCGCAGTCTGACTTACTCTCTGCTAGGCGAAGCTGCTCGTAGCGGCGTGCCTCTTAGCCGAGATTCCGAACGCGCGATTGCTTACATCATGACGCATCCCGAACTTCCGCAGCGCAACACGCGAATTACTTGGCCGGTATTGAGCGACATTCTTGGGGGTGACTACCCCGGCGTGGCTCTTCGTCCCATGCATCGACTGGGCATC
Organism: Candidatus Acidiferrum sp.; assembly: GCA_035314425.1. GTDB lineage: Bacteria > Acidobacteriota > Terriglobia > Acidiferrales > UBA7541 > Acidiferrum. The sequence continues at coordinate 17,473 of DATFZN010000161.1, forward strand.
CTCGTTGAAATCCTTCCCGAATTCCGAAATATCGATTCGCTCGTGGTACGGGATTTTTATCACCGGTATACGGTTGACGAGCATTCCCTGCGCACCATCGAGCATTTGCAGGATCTCGCGGAACCCAACGACCCCCTCGGTTTTCACTTCACTCCCTTGTGGCGCACCGTCGAGCGCCGCGATCTGTTGATCCTGTCTTTGCTGATTCACGATGTCGGCAAGGGGATGCCCGTGGAAAACCATGTCACCGGAAGCCTGCAAGCGCTGGAAACGGCCGCGGAGCGCTTGAAACTCACTGCCGAGGAAAAGGCCGAAGTGAGCTTCCTCATCGAGCATCACCTCGATATGTCCTCCACCGTTCAGCGCCGCGATATCTTTGATCCATCCACAGTTTCTGCATTTGCCGGCACGGCCGGCACTCAGGAACGTCTGCAACGGCTGTGCCTGCTCACCTATGCCGACATCCATGCCGTAAATCCGGAAGCCCTTACTCCCTGGAAAGCAGAAATGCTGTGGCAATTATTCGTGGCTACCTCCAATCATTTTAGCCGGACCGTTGATCGCGATCGCTTGCACGCGTCCGATGAAGCTTTGCTCCTCGAACAGGTTCGTCAGCAAGCGGCGTGGGCATCTCGAGCGGAAATCGAGCGCTTTCTCGAGGGTTTCCCTCGCCGCTACCTCGCCGTGCATTCTCCGGCCGAAATCGCTTCCCAGTTTGCGCTGTACCAGAAATTAGGGGCAGAACCGGTGCAAACGGAAATCAAGCCGACGCAACACGCTTTTACCCTTACGTTGATCTCGGCAGACAAGCCTGCTCTTTTCGCATCGATCGCCGGCGTTTTGGCCGCATGGGGAATGAACATCGTCAAGGCCGACGCGTTTGCAAACGCCGCGGGAGTTGTGCTCGACACCTTCCACTTTGTCGATATGCATCGCACTCTGGAATTGAATCCCAGCGAAATTCCGCGCTTCCGGCAAAGCATCGCCGAGGTAGTGAACCACCCCCAGGCACTGGAGCCATTGCTAAAAGGTCGCTTGTCCGCATCGCTGGCACGCCCGCCGAAAGTCGCCGTGCCTACCTCTCTGACTTTTGATGATATGTCGTCCGATCACTGTACGCTGCTGGAAATCATCACACAGGATCGCGCCGGGCTGTTGTACGAGATTGGCTCCGCACTGGCCCGACTGGCGTGCAACATCGAAGTGGCGTTAATCGATACGGAAGGCCAAAAAGCGATCGACGTGTTCTACTTAACTTCGCAAGGCCAGAAACTCACCTCGCAAAAGCAGGAACTTCTACGGGAGGTCCTCCTGGCCACTCTGGGCTGACCCGATGTCGGAAGTCAATTCCAGAGTTCAGTGCATCAGCTCGCGAACTTTTGCGACTAGCAGCGCGGAATCGTAGACCGGCTTTTCCAGGTAACCATCGGCGCCCGAGGCTTCCAGAAAACGCTCGCGATCGCCGCTCATTGCATGTGCAGTAGCCAGCATCACCGGCAGGTGACGCGGTGAATTCTTTTTTAGCAACCGGCATAGCTCCACGCCATTCACCTTTTGCCCTTCCCACTCCGCATTCGTCAGGGAGAGATCGAGCAGAACCAGGTCGACTTTTTCGGCGCGCACTTCAGCCAGAATGGAGGGAACATCTTCCGTGACAAGGCAGGCAAATCCTCCGGCTCTTTCCAGGGCCATGCGGAAGAACTTTCCTACAAGCGCGTTGTCTTCCACAATGATTATTCTGCGTTTCTGCTCCGCCCCGCGTTCGCCGCTCAAGTCTTCACCTCAACGAGTGGCAACGTGAACCAAGCCAGCGAACCTTTTCCGTTGGCTCCACTTTGCAAGCCGATCTTGCCATGCATCATCTCCACCAGTCGTTTTGCAATTGCCAACCCTAATCCTGTACCGCTGATTCCCTTCAGTGCCTGGGCATTATGGCGCACAAACTTTTCAAACACGGCGTTACGCTTTTCCTCCGGAATTCCCATTCCGGTATCTTCAATTTCAATGCGCAGAAACCCTTCTAATCCATTTTCGACCGCCCTGACCGTCACCTGGCCTTTGCCGGTGAATTTCACCGCATTCGACAGCAGATTCAGCAAAACCTGCCGGAATCGTATTTCATCCCCCAAGACTGCCGGCAGATCCTGCTCCAGCGTCTCATCGACAAGCCGCAGATCCTTGGAAGCCGCTTGTAAGGCTACTAGCGGGAGGGTCGAGTCAAAAACCGCGCGTGGATCAATCGGTTCCAGCATGAGCGCCAACTTTCCCGCTTCGATGCAGGAAATATCGAGCAGGTCGTTCACTAGTTGCAGCAAAAGCTCGCCACTGCTGAAGACGTCACGCAAGACTTCCTTCTCCTCTTGCGGTCCCCGGCAGAGGCCATCGAGCACAAGTTTTGTAAAGCTCAAAATCGAATTTAGCGGTGTCCGCAGGTCATGGGAAACTTGCGCTAGAAATTCATCTTTGATCGCATTGGCTTCCATCAACTGCACACTGGCAATCTCTAGTTCCTGATTGAGAGCCTGGAGGCGATCCATGGTCGCGTGGAAATAGGAATCGCACATCAGGTTCAAATCCAGATCCAATATTTTGCTGAGCGCTAGCGAATAGACCTGACGCTCTCCCCACGTGGGAATTTCCTCGAACAATCGATCGAGCAGAAATGCGCGGACTACCCCCATCGCGCTGATCACATACTTCTGATCCAACCCGATGCGCACATGGCGAAAACCGATCTGGAATCGTTCCTTGGCGTACTGCTCATCGTAACGGCCACAAAACAGTCCGCGTCCCCAGGCTTCTAGTGTGTTCTTCAGACGGTTGACCTGCTCCTCACCGCCCGTGAAGACCCGAGTGGCACCCGGGTGACGGGGGATTTGCGCGTAGAATTGCTCGGCCATTTTAGGGAGGTGACGCTCCATCCTGACGCCCAGGGCTTTCAGCAATTGCGCATCTTTTTCTTGGAAATGGAGGTAGCGCTTCATCTCTTCGATAAAGCTTTCATCCCTCGGAGAGAGTGGCCTAGGCGCGTGCATAGCTCGAGGATCATAGCACCGACTTCGGCATTCCGATCAAGCGAGCGTGCGCCACGCTCGCTGGGTCAGAAATGGGTGAAAACTCACGAAAGCTGCGGAATCTGCCACACTGACAGGCACAAGATCTTCCTTTCGCGAAAATAAGCTTCTTTATATCAATAGCTTGCAGAAATCACCTTGGCATGTGCTGTGCATCACTTAGACAACCCGATTTGCAACTCCGGGATTTCAACTATGTCGATTGGCAAGTCTATCGTTCGGGGCGACCAGGTTCGCCCCGAATCTGAGTTTCGGCGTGTTTTGGTCCTGAGCGATTTTTCTCGAGGCGCCAAATCCGCGTTGCAGTTTGCCCGGGCGATCGCACGCAAATTCAATTCCAAGATCTACATCCTCCATGTCATCCCCTCCGGCGTTTTCCAGTTCCTATCCGGGCACTCTAGAGGGGAGGCCCTGCTTCTAGCAAACGAGTTTGCACGCGACGGGATGCAAATGCTGCTTAAAGAGGGAAAGTCCGAGGGTTTCGACGAGGAAGGGATCGTTGCCGAAGGAACATTGTGGCCGACAATTTCAAAGACCATCCAGTCGCGGCAAATCGACCTGATCGCCATGGGCACGCATGGCAATGCGAATGAGCGGAAGCTTGGATTGGGCTCCGTTTCAGAGCAAATTTACCGGGTGGCGGATTGTCCGATTCTGACCGCACCCCCGCTACCTGGTTTGAACGCCATGCCCGAAATTCAACGAATTTTATTCGCCACCAATTTCAAGCCGCACAGCGAGCGCGCCGCTTTCGCGGCCCATTCTCTCGGATGCGGCCCGAACAGGAAACTGACCGTACTTCATGTTGTTGAAGAATCCAGCGAGAGTTCGCAACAAAGCAACCAAATCGTCAGGGAATTTTTCGTCAAGCGGATGGCCAAATGCATACCTACGCCTTGCGAAGACAATTGCAGTCCGGAATATGAAATACGTTTCGGGAAGCCGATGGAGGAAATCCTCTCCGCCTCGGACCAATTGCACTCCGACCTGATTTTTCTGGGTGTGCGTAGGGAACAAAGGGCCACCGGCCATCTGCCTTCCGCTTTGGCCTATGGAATCGTTTGCCGTTCAAACTGCCCGGTACTTACCATCCAATAGGGATTAAGATATCTCGCCTGTGATCCTGCTCACTGGCCACTGTTTGTAGCATCTACAGTTTCGTCTCCTTTTTCTCGAACGAAAATGGAACCTGATTGACCGCCGAGCCATCTAAGTTCACTAGATCGCTTGTGGGTGTGATGCTCCATCGTCGGTGGAGGAGAGAATCTTGAAACCCCGTTTGCTAAGACGCGGAAGCCTCTTTTTCGTTGTACTATTTGCCATCTCCTTTATCTCATTTGAGCTATCCGGACAAGACACCCATTTTCACAATGCGCCCGCAGTTAGTGCCGAGCAAAAAAACCCGTACGCAGGCCAGAATGCCGCCGTCACTGCGGGAACTGCTTTGTACGCCACGTATTGCGGGTCGTGCCATGGAGTAACGGGACAGGGAACCGGCAACATACCGCCTCTTAGCGAGGGGCCGACCCAAACCGCCCCAGAGGGAGAAGTGTTCTGGTTCATTACCACGGGTTCCGTCAACAATGGGATGCCGGCCTGGGGCATGCTGTCTGAGCAGCAACGCTGGGAGATTGTCGGTTATTTGAAGTCGCTCAAGACGTCCCTCGGCGAGCCGAAAAATCCTGTCGAGATAGCCAGGCTCACTCCCGTCGCGACGAACGCTCCTCCGCCACAACCACCCTTCACCGACTTCCGTTACGAAGAACCGGGAAAAGTTCGAAAAATCGAACCGCAGATCCTTCCCGCGCCATACGCGACTGAGGCTTCCAGCAATGGCCCGAAGTTGGTTGCACGTCCCAACGACGCTTGGCCAAAGGCTCCAGCCGGATTCACGGTTGAGCAGTACGCCACAGGACTGGACAATCCACGTCTTATACACACCGCTCCCAATGGAGATATTTTCTTGGCGGAAAGCAGCAGCGGAAAAATCAAGCTATTCCGGGGAACTACACGAGAAGGAAAGCCCAAAGAGACCAGCGTTTTTGCGACGAGCCTCAACCGGCCTTATGGCATCGCCTTCTACCCTCCCGGCGACAATCCCCAATGGGTTTATATCGGCAACACCGACTCCGTCATTCGTTTTCCATACCTGAACGGAGACCTAACAGCACGTGGCCCCTCCGAACACATCGCCGATCTTCCTCACGGGGGCAGCCATTGGACTCGCGACATTCAATTCTCGCCCGATGGCAAACACATGTTTGTGGGTGTCGGTTCGTCCTCCAATATCGACGATCCCGATACGACTCCCGCTGAGAAAAATCGCGCCGATATTCTCGAGTTCAATCCTGACGGCTCCGACATGCGTGTTTACGCTTATGGGATTCGCAATGCGGGCGGCGGTCTCGCGATCCATCCCGTCACCAAAGAATTGTGGTGCTCGGTCAATGAACGCGACGGCTTGGGTGACAATCTCGTGCCCGACTACATCACGCACGTTCAAGAAGGAGGTTTCTATGGCTGGCCCTGGTGGTATATCGGGGGGCATCAAGATCCGCGCCATCCCTCGAAACATCCGGAATTGAAGGATAAAGCAATCATTCCAGACGTTCTGCTACAACCTCACTTTGCCTCCCTCGAACTTACCTTCTATGAGGGCCTGCAATTTCCGATCGAGTATCGCGGCGATATTTTTGCTTCCGAACACGGTTCGTGGAACCGATCGGTACGCACCGGATATGAAGTAATTCGCGTGCCAATGCACCACACTGGGCAAGCCAGTGGAGAGTATGAAGATTTCCTAACCGGCTTTGTGGTGGACAACGGGCATGTGTGGGGAAGGCCAGTTGGCGTGACGGTAGCCCCGGATGGCTCGTTGCTCGTTACCGACGATGGTTCAAACTCTATCTGGCGAGTCAGTTACACGGGCGACCGTGACCGGGGTCACGACTCGAAGTCCCACTAGGAGCAGGCAAGGCACTCCTTCCTAGTACGTGTTTACGCAGAGAGCAGCTTGTCTTCGGGCCGATTGGCATGGCCAGTGCCTGGCACTAAGCCCGAGGACGCGCCCTCTATGGCCCTGTAGTTTGCGCATTACTGTATAACTTCATGCGCCGGCCAATCATCTAGCTCTTCTATACATAACCAGAATCGCAGCAGAAAAGAAAAGGAACTCAAATGAGGAGAGCAGCTCCCTTGAGATTCAGATATGGTTCGGCGCAGACAATCCTGCTGGCTGGATTCTTGTTCTGGAGCTCAAAAACTTTGCACGCGCAATCCCTATCTATTCCAGCAGCAAGTACTCCGGGAGAAGCCATTCCCGGGACACTCGGAGTGAGTCCCTTCTCTGGAAGCGCTCCAGCAAAGTTGGTGCCCGGAGTTTTGCCGCTTTCGCTCCAGGATGCGATCGATCGCGGGCTGAAACAGAATCTCGGACTGCTTCTTTCCGATGCCAACATCCGCTCGGCTCGCGGACAGCGTTGGGAGCAATTAAGCGCTCTCTTGCCACATGCTGCGGTGACCCCCTACATCGCTGACTCACAGATTAATCTTGCCGAACTCGGTCTGACGAGTCTTCCCGGAGCGAATCTTCCTCAGTCCATTGGGCCGTTTTCGTATTTTGATGCGCGTCTCAATTTCACCCAGACACTCTTTGATTCGAAGCTCATCAACAACACCCGGGCGGCCAGCCAGAATCTCAAGTCTGTCGAATACACTTACAAAGATGCTCGAGACCTCGTTGTCCTGGCCGTCGGCTATGTCTACTTGCAGGCTATCGCCGATCTGTCCCGCATCGAGACAGCGGCAGCGCAGGTTGAAACGGCGAAGGCCCTGTTCAACCAGGCAAACGATCAAGTAAACGCAGGCACTTCGCCGGCCATTGATGGGTTGCGAGCCAAAGTAGAATTGCAGACTCGCGAACAGCAATTGATTCAAGCAAAAAATAATTTCGCAATTCAAAAACTAACCGTCGCGCGCGTCATCGGCTTGGCCTCGGGACAGGAATTTGAATTCACCGACAAGTCTCCTTATCGCCCATTTGATGGCATCAGTCTCGAAGACGCCCTGAAACGCGCGTATGCTTCGCGTTCCGATTACCTTGCGGCAATGACGGACGTGCGCGCGGCGGAATTCGCCCGCAAGGCGGCGGTCGCCGGGTATTACCCGACTCTTTCCTTCAACGCAGACTACGGCGCTGCAGGGGCGCATCCTTCCACCGCAACCCCGGTGTTCGATGTGCGGGGAACTCTTTCAATTCCCATCTTCGAAGGGAACAGTGTGCATGCGGACATTTTGCAGGCCGATGCCAGGCTGCAGCAGTCACGTGAGCGCCTGGACAATCTACGGGCGCAAATCGACGCCGACATACGCACCGCGCTGCTCAACCTGCAGTCGTCAACAGATCAGGTGAATGTTGCGCGGAGCACCATCGATCTGGCCGAAGAAACCCTTGTCCAGTCGCGCGATCGTTTCAGCGCCGGCGTCACCGATTCCGTTGAAGTAGTTCAATCGCAAGAAGCCGTAGCCAGTGCCCATGAGCAATTCATTTCTAGCCTGTACAGTTATAATTTCGCAAAGATTTCTCTGGCTCGCGCTTTGGGAATCGCAGAAGCGGGCGTCAAGGAATACTTCAAAGGAAAATGAAGATGCCGGGAGAGACCCCAAGCCCTGCGGTACCCAACCCAGACAGCCGCCCGAGCGATGATTCCGCCCCACTTGGTGACAAGAAATTTACAGCGCACGTTTACGTCGCGCCGAAAATCCGCCGGCGGGTTATTTTCCTGGTTGCGGCTGTACTTGTAATCGTGGGTGGACTGCTTTTGTGGCGTTATCTGAATACCTACGAATCCACGGATGATGCCCAAGCGGACGTTCACCTGTATCCGGTGAGCGCACGCGTTTCCGGTTACGTTATCGGCGTCAATGTCGACGACAACCAGTGGGTGGAGAGAGGAACGCTGCTCGTTCAGATTGACCCGAAGGACTACGAAGTCGCGGTTGCGCAAGCCCAAGCAAATTTGGCCAACGCCGAAGCCACTGCGCAGTCGCTGAATATTACGGTGCCGATTACTTCGGTGAATACTTCCAGCCAACTGAAATCTACCGCTTCCGACATTGATAACACCAGAGCTGGAATCATCGCGGCGCAGCGCCAACTCACCGCTGCCGAAGCGCAGGTGGAACAAGCTAAGGCCAATGATGTGCGGGCGCAAGCCGACCTTCAGCGCTACAAACTACTGGTCGACAAACGAGAAGTGGCCCAGCAGGTTTACGATCAGGCATTGGCAACTGCAAAGTCCACCACCGCAACCGTCGAAGCGGCTATGGCGAATGAAGCCGCGGCGCAACAATTCGTGCAGCAGGCACAAAGCAAGTTAGTCGAAGCGGAAGCCAATCATCAGTTCGCAGAAACGGGCCCCCAGCAAGTTTCCTCAACCCGTGCGCGCGCGCGCGCAGCAATTGCCGACGTCGAAGAAAAACGCGCATTGCTCGAGCAAGCCCAACTCAATCTCCAGTACACCAAAATCATAGCTCCGGTGACCGGCATGGTGAACAAAACGGTCGTCGTCGGCATGAATGTCCAGGCCGGACAACAACTTCTAACCGTTGTGCCACTCGATGAAGTTTGGATCACCGCCAATTTTAAGGAAACGCAGCTTCGCCGGATGCAAATTGGGCAAAGAGTGGAAATCCACGTCGATTCGAGCGGCCGTAAACTGAAAGGCCATGTCGATAGCATCGCCGGCGCGACCGGGCCGACGTTCAGTTTGCTTCCGCCGGAAAATGCCACCGGCAATTACGTAAAAATTGTTCAACGCATTCCTGTGAAGATCGTTCTCGAACCGGGCGAAAACAAAGACCGCGTGCTCCGCCCGGGCATGAACGTGGTGCCGGACGTGTTCCTCCAATGAGCACGGCCGCGCTGACCCTCGGCGCTGAAGTCTGGCGACCAAAGTATAATCCGTGGCTGATTGCCGTTGTCGTGGCCCTCGCTGCGTTCATGGAAGTGCTCGACACCAGTATCGCCAACGTGGCGCTTCCCTACATGGCGGGAAATCTCGGGGCCAGCAATGATCAAAGCACGTGGGTACTGACTTCCTATCTCGTTTCAAACGCTATTATTTTGCCGATCAGCGGCTGGCTGGCCAGTGCGCTCGGCCGGAAGCGTTTTTTCATGGCGTGTTTAGGCGTGTTCACAGTCAGTTCTCTACTTTGCGGCATTGCACCGAGTCTCGGTTCTCTTCTGCTGTTCCGGGTGTTGCAAGGCGCAGGTGGCGGTGGCCTTCAGCCGATGGCGCAGGCAATTCTGGCGGACACTTTTCCTCCGCAACAGCGAGGCTTGGCCTTTGCCCTCTACGGCATCACCGCGATCATGGCACCAACAATTGGCCCGACTCTCGGCGGCTGGATCACCTTCAACTATTCCTGGCGTTGGATTTTCTTCATCAATCTTCCAGTCGGCATCCTCACCTGGTTTCTGGTGCGCCGCTTTGTCGAGGATCCACCCTATCTGGCAAAAAACAGAGGCGCTGGGGTGAAGCTCGACTACATTGGCATCGCTTTTCTTACGCTGGGAATCGGGGCGTTACAAATCTTGCTAGACAAGGGCCAGGAGGATGATTGGTTTGGCTCCCGATTCATAACGACGTTGATAATTGTCGCGACTGTCTGCTTAATTTCGTTGGTGATCTGGGAATGGTTCCAAAAAGCGCCCATCATCGATGTGCGCATGTTCAAGAGCTTCAATTTCGCTAGCGCCAACTTGATGATGTTCACTCTGGGAATTCTGTTGTTCAGCAGCCTGGTGCTGATGCCGCAGTTTCTCCAGACGCTGGTTGGCTACACGTCGCAATTAGCCGGACTGGCGCTTTCCGCGGGTGGACTGGTCTTGCTTTTCGAGATGCCCCTCATGGGCAAACTCACGACATTTATACAAGCGCGCTATCTAATAGCTTTCGGTTGGCTGGCCTTGTCCATCGCCATGTACTACTCCACGCAACGCATCGACTTGCTGATCAGCTTCGATGCTGCGGTATGGTTGCGGATAACCCAGGTGATTGGGCTTGGATTTCTTTTTGTGCCGATTACCCTCGTCGCCTACATCGGCATAGCACCCGAGAAAAATAATTCCGTAGCCGGCATCGTCAATTTCATGCGCAACATCGGGAGCAGCGTGGGCACTTCGCTCGTAACAACACTGATTGCTCGGCGCTCGCAATTCCACCAACAAATCCTTGTGAACTATGCCCGTTCTGACAATCCGAATTTCCAGAACACCGTAAACGGCCTCGCCGAACAGCTAAGTAAATCGGGAGTCGGAGTGCATGAAGCTACCATGCAGGCTTACGCTAGAATTTATCAGCAGCTGCAGGCGCAGTCGGCCAGCCTCGCCTACATTGATACCTTTATGGTGCTTGCTGTGGGAGCTTTTATCATGTTCTGGCTGGCATTTGTCTTGAAGAAAAATGATCCCGGCGCTGGTGGTGTACACGTAGCGGAGTAATCGTAAACTCGAGTTCGCGCAGCACGACGAAATGGTCTAAAAAATGATCAGAATCATCACCATTGAACGCGAATATGGGGCTGGCGGCGGCGAAATCGCCCAGCGCCTCGCAAAGCGGCTTGCTTGGAAGTTATGGGACCAATCGCTGACCGAAGAAATCGCCCGGCTTGCAGAATGCCCCAAGATCGCCGTCGAGATACGCGAGGAGCGCACCGATCCGCTTTATTACCGGCTCTTTAAATCCTTCTTGCGCGGAAGCTACGAAGGCAGCCTCAACGCCCACAAACTGAATGTGGTGGACAGCGAAAGCATCGCCAAGATTACCGAGCGGGTAGTCGAAAAAGTAGCAAAAGAGGGTAACTCCGTCATTGTCGGCAGGGGCTCCCAGCATTTTCTGAGGAATAACCAGGACACCCTGCGCGTTTTTCTTTACGCCCCGAAAGATGCCAAAGTCCGTCGGCTGCTGACTCGCGGCAAGACCGCAACCGAGGCCGAGCAGTTAGTGGATTCGGTAGATCGAGAGCGCGCCGACTTTATTCAAAAATACTTCCACGTCGAATGGCCGAACCGCGCCATCTATCACACGATGATCAACACCGCGATCGGCGATGAGGCCGTGGTAGACGCGATTCTGGATTTCGCGAAGACGCTAAACATCGCAGTCCAACCTGTTCGCTAGACAACCGGCACAAACTGGGACCAGAAACTCTTGCTCAGCAATTGTGGTAGTAGCTCACGACGCTGTGGGCGTGTAGCTCAGCTGGGAGAGCGCGTGCGTAACCTTTCCAAACCCTCTATCCCTTCCTTCCATCTTGTTCGCTCGTATATTCCCATCGCCTTCGGCCTTCCCCGAATCTCAGGCGGGTCGGCCCCTGCAATGCCCTTTTCGAGGCCTGCTCAGCGTTTACCTT
>DATFZN010000162.1:0-10919 GCA_035314425.1 Candidatus Acidiferrum sp.
CACAGGAAGGCAGAATCAATGGAAGCGTTGTCGATTTTGATGGAAAGCCGTGGGCGACCCTGCCAGTTAAAATAAAAAGTGATCAGGGTACGGTGCAGGAAACGAAGACAGATGAAAAGGGTCTGTTCATTTTCAAGAACCTGAAGTCGGGCAAATACCTTGTTAGCTTTCTTGCTCCACAGTTGAAAGAACCCTACGAACAGGCTGTTCAGGTGTCGGGCCCAGACACTCCTCCACTGAACATTAACTTCAAGGAAATTCTGGAGAAGACCAATCCTGAAGCAGCGGCTGCCTATAAAAAAGCGGCGGAAGATAAATCGAAAGTCTCGGGGATGAAAGAGCATTTCAATAACGGCGTAGCTTTCCTCGATCAGGAAAAGGCAGCCAAGGCGGAGCTGGCTAAAGCCCCTGCGGACCAGAAGGAGGCAGACAAGGCCAAGGTGAACGACCTGGCGGCCAAGGCCGTGGCGGAATTTCAGGAAGCGCAGAAAGCTGCTCCAGAAAAGGATCCCAATGGGCACTTGTTCTGGGGACGCATCGGCGAGGCCTACGATTTGGCTGGCCGCAACGACGAGGCAATCAATGCCTACAAACAGGCCATCGCACTGAGGCCGGAAAGCGCAAGCTACTACAACAATCTCGGAAACATTCTTGGACGCACCGGAAAGATCGATGAAGCGCGCGCGGCGTACAGCAAGAGCGCGGAGCTCGATCCTCCGAACGCGGCATTGGCCTGGAGAAATTTTGGCATCAGCTTATACCAGGCGGGCCGCATGCAGGAGGCGGTTGACCCGCTGAAGAAGTCCATCGAAATCGATCCGAAGAGCGCGCAAGCTTACTATTTGCTGGGCGCATGCTTGGTGGCTTCGGCGGACTACAAGCAGGTGGGCGACAAGATGGAAGTTACACTCAAGCCAGGAACGATGGAAGCCTACCAGAAGGCCATCGACCTCGATCCCAATGGCGTGTGGGGAAAGCAGGCCAAAGAGGGCTTGGAGCAAGTGAACCAGCTTACGGGTGGCATCGATATGAAGACCGGTAAGAAAAAGAAGTCCTAAGAAAATCATCCTGTACGTTTGGTTGGCGAAACCGGCTTCGAACTTGAAGCCGGTTTTTCTTGATGCCGGCTTCTAGCTGTGCGTCAGAGTGCCATTCATTTTTACGCGACGAAGGGACCAGCCAAATGTTGCGAGCGACAACGGCAGAAGGAGTACCGCGGACAATGCGAGTATCAACAGCGGACGGCCGATAGTTGTAAGACCGGCTCCTTCTAACAGCGCGGCGCGCATGGCATCGAGCGCGTAGGTTACCGGGTTGAAATGCGCGATTACCTGCAGCCAGTCGGGCAAAATGCTCACGGGAAAGAGCATTCCTCCGACCACGCTTGAAATTCCCAGGATGAACCACTTGCCGGGATTGCCGCGTTTGAAAAGCAGAAGGTAGCTTGCGGAGAAAATTCCGAGTGCCGAGAACGCCAGCAAGGTGATTAGAACAACGGCAATCACGGAAAGCCAGTTTGCCGCACCGAGTGGAAATCCGAATAGGAGGGCGCCCCAGCCGAGATAAACGATAATTCGCAGGGTAGTCGCCGCGAACGGGTACAAGACCGAGCCTGCCAGCACCAAGGGCAGAGAGACTTGGGTCACCAGTAGAGGTTCGAGTGTGCCGGTATCACGGGCCTCTTGCAGCGTTCGATCAAACGTATCCAGTGCCGCCGTCAGATAGTCGAAGAAAACAAAACCTACCAAGGCATAGGCAAAATAGCTGTGACCTTGTGGCAGTGAAGCGCGCAGCTCCGGAGAATCCACAAACCGCGCGCCGTAGAAAAACATGGCGGCGGCGAAGAGAGCTTCGACGGCTTCCAGGATGAAAGGGCTTCGATAGGTTCGCGCAATGCGCAGATCGCGAAGGAAAAACTGCCAGAGATCCCCCAAAATGCGCATCATTCCTTTTCCAGGTTCTCGGGAATTCCGGGATTCCGGCCTGCCGCGCGAAGAAATACCTCTTCCAGCGAATCCGCCCGATATTTTTTCTTTAGCGCAGCCGGAGAGTCGATATCGATCAGCGAGCCTTTTTTCAGAATCGCCACGCGATCGGCGAGCAGATCAATTTCCTGCAGTGAGTGGGACGAGAAAAGCACTGAAGTGCCGCGCGCTCGGATGAGTTCACGCTTCAGGAAATGACGGAACTCACCAGCGGCCAGGGCGTCCATGCTACGGGTCGGTTCATCGAGTAGCAGAACTTTTGGTTCATGCAGTATGGCACGCAGAAGGCTTAGACGTTGAATGGTCCCCGACGAGAGTGAGCGTACTTGGCGATCGAGAACGTCTCCCAGCTGAAACCTCTCGCCAAAAGAGTGGATTCGTTCTTCCATGAAACTATCGGAAAGCCGGTTCAGTTGGCCGAAGAAACGAAGATTTTCTCGACCCGTTAATCGCGAATAAAAGCCAAGGTCACTGCCCGCGTGATAGCCAATCTGTCTGCGAACCGCGGCTGCTTCGCGCATGGTATCGCGGCCCGCGAGCCGCGCACTGCCACGGGTTGGGAGGAGAAGTGTTGCCAGGATTCTGAGAAGAGTCGTTTTTCCGGCACCGTTTGCCCCCAGTAAAGCGACTGCTTCGCCCGCTGCCACTGCGAGACTGATTCCGCGTAAGGCTGGCGAAGTAGGACGCGTGAAAGGCTGCAGGAACGCACGCCAACCGCTGTACGTTGGGGGAAACCACTTTTCTAAAGAAGAAACAGAAATAGCAGGTTCAGTCACCCTGAAATTTATAACTTGTCTGGTTCTAGAAAACAATCGGCGGGAAGGAGTCGTCAGGCGCTCGCGAGGGGACAAGCCCAGATCTCGGAGATGGCAGGTCGTGGCAATCGCAGGTAAGATAATTGCTCAGCGCTTGAAACCGACGAAACGGTTTGGAGGATCATCAACCACGAAGGAGCTTCGATCTTGGCGATGTTTGAAAATCGAGCGATTGTTCCATCGCACGTACTGATTCGTTATCTTGACGGCGAATCAGTCCTCTTGAATCTGGAAAGCGAGCGATATTTTGGGCTGGATGGCACCGGCACGCGAATGCTGGACCTGGTGACCAGCATGCCAAACGTCGATACCGCCTACAAAAAACTGCTGGAAGAGTTTGAAGTGGAACCCACCCTCTTGCGGGCCCATCTCAGTGAATTATTGAGCAGCCTCGTGGATAATGGACTGCTGGATCTGCTGCCTGCCGATGTGGGAAACACTCCAACGCTATAACGCACTGCCCTCTGAGGCGCGCTCGCTATTTTGGCGCGCAGCCTATCTACTGCCTTTCATCCGTTTCAAGTTGCGTTTGAGCGGATACAAGAAAACTCAACTCTGGTTACAGAAAAAACTGAACGATCGCTCGGAGCTTTCTTCACAAGCTGGGGAAAATGCTCCTTTCCTCACGATGACTTGCCGAATGGTGCGTGCGGCAGAACACTACTGTTTCGGTCAGGCAAGTTGCCTCGAAGAATCTCTGTTACTTTGGTACTTGCTGCAAACTCAGAGTATTCCCGCGGTTGTGCGCATCGGAGTACGCAAACAATCGGATAAATTTGAAGCGCATGCCTGGGTTGAACAGAACGGAATCGCGATCAACCAGCAGGACGAGCAGCACCATCACTATGCAGCGTTTGACGGCGAGCAACTGAATCCTCCATCGGAGCAGCCATGAGCGGCTTCTTCGGCATGTTGCGAGCCGACGGCCAGGAAATTCCCCCAATTCTCCAGGAACGCATCGCTAAAGCGATTCGCTTTCGCGGACCCGATGGCGAGGCAACTTGGACTCAGCCTGGGGTTGCTACTTGCTTTTCATTCTTTGAAATTGGCCCGGCCAAGCAGACGAAGCAACAACCAGTCATTCTTGCCGGCAATTGGATTCTGGGCGACGTACGCATCGACGCGCGCGCCGACTTGGTAAGAGAAATGGGGTCTTATGGGGCACCGGTCTCGAATGATTCGACTAGCGAAGAACTCCTGTTACACGCCTGGCAACTTTGGGATGGAGCTTGCCTCGAGCGGGTCATCGGCGATTTCTCCTTTGCTTTGTGGGATGATAAGAATCAATCTCTTTTCTGCGCGCGAGATTTCGTCGGTCCCCGGCCCTTCTATTACGCGTTCACAGACTCGGTGTTTTGTTTCAGCAATACGCTTGAAGCGCTGCAATGCGTTTCGGACATTTCAACCGACTTAGACGAAGCCTTCGTGGGCGAGTTTTTGCTTCGGGGGTATTGCTCAGACCTTTCGCGCACGGTTTATTCGAAAATCCGCCGGCTCCCTGCAGGTCATCTCCTAACATATAAAAATCAAAGGCTAGAAATCCGGCGATTCGACGCGCTGGCAATTGAGGAGCCATTTCACTACTCGCGACCCGAGGACTATCTCGAGCAATATCGCCAGGTGCTGAACGATGCGGTTCAGGATCGCCTGCCACAACGACCAACGGCACTTTATTTAAGCGGCGGTCTGGATTCGGGCTCAGTCTGTGCAACTGCAACACGCATAGCAGAACGTCGCGGACAGAAACATACGCTGAAGGCGTTCACAGTTGGTTGGAACCCCATATTTGAAGATCCCGAGCCAAGCTTTGCTGCGCTCACCGCCAAGCACATAGGGGTTGCTTACCGAATATTGGAAGCGGACGAATGCCTGCCGTTCGCTTCGTATGACAGTTTTCATCGCCCGGTGTCCGAACCGAGCGAAGAGGCCTTTGCTGCCCGCGCGTATCGTAACTATCTTGAAATCTCAAAGCACTCACCCATGATCCTATCCGGAGATGGAGGGGATGATGTTTTGAACGGGCAGTCCTGGCCGTACTTCCTCAATCTGTGGTCTGCGAGAAAATGGCCAGAGATAGCCCGAGTCCTCGGCAGGTTTTTCTGGGCACATGGAACGCTGCCTCCTCTAGGCGCCGGAGTTCGTTCTAGATTGCGAGGAATGCTACTTGGGAGCGATCCGATGCAGGGCTATCCGGATTGGCTCAACCCGGAATTCGAGAAACGAAACGCCTTGCGCGAGAAATGGGGCGCAGCGAAAATTGTTGCTGAGATCAGACACCCTCATCATCCCCAAGCGTATGCAGCCTTACATGAGGGTTACTGGTCCTCGGTGCTCGAGAGCGAGGATCCGGGGAATACCCAGGTTGCGCTTGCTACGCGGGCTCCGCTTCTCGATCTGCGTGTATTGCGGTTTCTGCTTCGGGTTCCTCCGGTGCCGTGGTGCGTCGACAAGGAGCTAACCAGGCGAGCGATGATGGGCTATTTGCCGGAGGCAATCCTAAAACGGCCAAAGACCCCCCTGGTACGGGATCCCTTGGAGGTCTGCCTGGAAAGCGGGAAATGGTCGCCAAATCCCCTGGGAGAACCGACTACAGCAATTCATGGATTCGTAAACTGGCAGAGATGGATCGAAACTTTAAAATATAGTAAGCGCTATGGTTACAAGTTGAATTTTTTTCCGCTGGCTCTCTCTCGCTGGCTAAAAGACGTTGAAAATGCACGAAGGATTCAGTAAAGTGTTGTCCGAGGGGCGTGAATGAAGCAGCCGTCTGAGAAGTCCACGAAGAAGCCGTATCAGTCTCCCAAGCTGCTTGTATATGGTGATTTAACGGAAATGACCAAAGCTGTCGGTCGTACCTCCAGGATCGATGGTGGTCACAATCCGCAAAAACACCGGACAGGCCACTGAACTCCGCCCATAAGTTCAAGCGAGCAGCCAACACCCAACCGCCTGTGAACTATTCCTACCGAGCGTACGGTTTTGGAATTGTTTCATCGATACTGATCGCTGGTCTAGAACCCGCGGAATTTAACGGGGAGGACGGCCTTGTTCGTTTGGAAGTCGGCAGCGAACCCGACTGGGCCAGATTTTGTTTAGAACTCCCGAGCAAAGTCCTTTCCCATCTCCCCGAAACGCAAGACACTCCCGACCCTTCCTTCGTACTCACAGAGCATGGTAATGCGGAGTGCTTTGACTTGGCTTACTCGGATGGGACGCGTTTCGTCGTCGACGCTTCTGGACTTCGCATTTGGGGCATGTATCAGCCTCCGCTAACAGCAGAAGATTTGGCTACGTACTTTCTTGGCCCCGTCATGGGATTTCTGCTGCGCCAGCGGCACTGCACCTCGTTACACGCCAGTTGTGTCGAGATTGCCGGACGCGGGTTCGCTTTTTCCGGCGAAGCTGGCTTCGGCAAATCGACCACGGCGGCTGCAATGGCGCTAAGGGGTTTTCCCGTTGTCAGCGAAGATATCGCGCCGCTAAGGCAGTCCGAGGAAACTATTCACGTTGTCCCCGGTTATCCGCGGATCTGTTTATGGCCGGATTCGGTGGCGAACCTGTTCGGCAGTGCGGAGGCGCTTCCGCAACTTACTCCTGTTTGGGCAAAACGGTATCTGTCACTGGATGGAACGCGTGCAAAATTCTGCCGTCAGGAGTTGCCATTGGGTGCTATTTATGTTTTTGGCCCGCGTAGCCCGGAGGAGCGTGCTCCTTACCTACAGCCGATGAGTCCAAGAGAAGCCCTGCTCGATCTCGTGCAAAATACATATATGAATTGGTTGTTGGATCGCCAGCAACGCGCCTTGGAATTCGATTTTCTGGCCAATCTAGTCAAGCACGTACCGGTACGCCGCATCGTTGCCCACACTGACCCAAAGAAAATTGGCGATCTCTGCAGTCTCATTCTGGGTGACGCTCAATCCATTCTGCAAAAGGGTTGACTCGTATTACTTGTGATTCCGCCGACCATCGCTTGTGTCGTTCCTAAGGTAAACTTGCGCATACCGTCATGGCCAGCACCGCCAATTCACCCTTCAGTGGAAAATCCATTCAGAATGAGTGGGAGTTTCTTTGTGTGTGCGCGTCTCCCTCCGCCGTTGACTTGAGAGGTTTCTCCGTTGCAATCCGGGAGCTAGATTGGGCGGTCCTTCTGGAACTGGCAGAAGAGCATGGGACCCTAGGGATTCTGGCCACCAGGCTTCAGGAAATTGATTTCGCGCAAGTTCCGCTTGCTGCCCGGGAGAAGCTGCAAACCCGTATGCGCTCGCAGCACCTGTTCACCTTGGGCATGACCGCTGAACTGTTTCGTCTCCTCGAGGAGTTCGAACAAGCGGGCATTCCCACTATTTTGGTAAAAGGCCCGCTGATTTCTCTGCTCGCGTATGGCGACCCAGCGGTGCGGAGTTACGTTGACCTTGATCTGCTCGTTCGACACAACCAAATACTCGCTGCCACTCGGCGAATGATGGACATGGGTTTTGCGCCCGACATTCCGCCCAGCGTCATTCAAGCCGGAAAAGTGCCCGGCGAGTATCTGTTCAAGCGCCCCGGTACCAAGCAAATCATTGAACTGCATACGGAGCGGACTTTTCGCTACTATCCGCGCCCCATGCCGCTAGAAGATCTGTTCGCCCGGAGAAGACAAGTGCTTCTCGATGGACGAGATATCCCCGCACTCCGCCTGGAAGACGAATTCATTCTTAACTCCATTCATGGGGCAAAGCACTTCTGGGAGCGCTTAATGTGGGTGGCGGATATCGCCGCCCTCGTGGCCCGCCATCCGGAGATGGACTGGAACTTGTTGCGGCAGTATGCCCGCGAAATAGGTGCAGAGCGGATGGCTCATGTCGCGTTGCAATTAGCGGAGACGCTTTTGAAGGTTCCGGTTCCGCGAGCGATCGAAGACGAGGTCAAGCGCGATACCAGCGCGTCGAGACTTTGCAACCGGGTTGTGCGATGGCTTCCGAGTGCCGGTTATGCTCCGCCAAATTTGCGAGAGCGGGCCATTTTTCGAATGCAAATGCGCGGAGGCCAACTGGCTGGTGCTGCCTATCTGCTCCGGTTGTCTTTTTCCCCCACGGAAGAAGATTGGGTGGAAGGGGAAGAGCAGAAACGCTCGTGGATAGTGGACGCCTTGCGGCGTCCAATGCGGTTGTTCCGAAAATACTGGTCGGACTAATAGGCCGCCTCGCGCCCGTCCGTCCCGTCTAGAGAGTGGTTCTCTCCCCGCGCGAATGAACTGCTTCTTTTGGGGCGGGAGGGAAATACACATCTACTGTCATTTCGGTTTTGTTCCGCAGCAACCCAACTTTCATGGTCTTGCCTTCAAATTTGCCGACCTTAAGCTGCTCTCGAAGTTCGCTGATCGTTCGAATACGCTTTCCATCCATATTGGTAATCACGTCCCCGGCTCGTAAACCGGCTTTTTCGGCGGGAGTTCCACTGAAGACGTTCCGGACGAGCACCCCTTCACCCTCCGGGGCCCCAAAATAATTTCCCAGTGCACCGCGCAAATCCTCGGCATCGATTCCCATCCGCGGGCGGCCCATTCCCATGCTCCCGAAGACGTTCATCTCTTCCAGGTTTTCGATATCGGGAAGCTCGGGGACACGCACTACAAAGGAACCCGGAGAACCGCTCCGCAGGAAGGTGTGGGATAAATCATTTGATTCGCTCGATCCCAATGTCACATTCAATGTCTCTTGATGGCCATCTCGCAGAATCGTCACTTGTGCCGTGCGTCCGGCCGGGATTTCCTGAATCATACGGTGGAACTGCGCTTTCCCCTCGACCCGCTGCCCGTTTACTTCGACAATTACGTCATTCTCTTTCAGTCCTGCTTTGGCCGCGGGACTGTCTGGAATTATTTTCCCGACAAGCACCCCCCGCTCGGCAGGCAGTTTCAAGGATTTGACGTCGTTCGAACCAACCTCGCGAGTCTCTACGCCCAGCCAAGTTCCGTTGTTGCCCAGGAAAACCTCAACATCGTGGTCATCGGACGCTTGCACTTGCTGAAGATCCTGTAGCCGGGACAACACTTCCGCTCGATTGCTGAATGTTGCCGAGGCTTGCTGCACCCTAGATGGTAATTGTTGGAGGTTTGCCGGGAGCTGCTCTATGGCAGCGTTATCAGGGATTGCCACCTTCACTGAGGAACGTGGCAGTGTCGCCAACGTGATGCACAAGGCCAAACATATGGACAACCAGAGAATTCGTTTGTTCATGCGTATCTCCTTCCGCTATTTGGACGGAGGTAGCGTCAAATCGCCGCTTTCAACTCTACGACTCGGATTGCACCGTTGACCGTCCCCAGGTGGATGGGCACGCCGCCATGCCCCAATTTGCCGTGCAGAACGCGAGGTTCCTCCTCGACATGCATGATAAACGGCAAATCCGTCGAAAAGCTGCCATTGCGGCAGCGGGCTTCCAGGCTCGCTCGAGTATTGGCTGGAATGGCCAGCAGCACGGAGCCATTTGTGGTTTCCGCCACTGCGCCGTTCGCATCAGAAGCGCGCTTCCACTCCATGTAAACATTTCCGTTTGTGGTGTGAGCATGGACGTTACCGCTGCCGCCGTAGATTTCGATATTGCCGTTCACCGTATGCAGGTCGCCGATGCCTTCTGAGGCGGTGACGCGCAAGGTTCCGTTTACTGTGCTTAAGTGATTCAAGTGGGCATGCCTCGGCACATGGATGGTGTAATCCACGGCCACTTCCGCACCGCTCTCTTCCGGATAACGCGTGGAGATCGACAGAGCATCCGGCTTAGCATCCACGTTGATCGACACTCGATCTAGGGTTGATTCCTTGTCCTGCGTGCTCTTAACCGCATGAATCTCCACCACATCCTTATCCCACGCTTCAATACGCACTGTCCCATTCACGTTCGATAAATCGATCGAGCCTTCCGCGTTCAGCGGATATGTTGTTGTTACTTCTTTGGTCACGGAGTGAGCTCGTGCGGCTGCCGGCACGAGCGATGAAATCGCCAACAGGGAGAGAATCGTCCAGCTATATGCGGAGCGAACCATAGTTACTGCCTCCTTCTTGCACTTTTCGACCGACCCAGATCACTGCGGAAACCTCAGCGTAGCTGGAAGTTAAACGTTACCGTTGATATGACCTCCACTTTCTTGCCGCCGAATTGTTCAGGGGTAGCCTTCCAGTGCTGGATGGCTGCTGTTGCTGCCTCCACCAGGGCGGGCTCGCCTTCCAAAACCTTCTCCACCGAGAGTGATCCGTCTGTCTTGAGTCTCACTTGCAGGCGAACTACCCCCTGCAGGCCAGCCCGTTTTGCCAACTGCGGATAATCCGGGGGGGGCGAGTTCAGCAGGTGCCTCTTGAATTCGTCGGGATCCTCATGCACGCCGCCCATAAATGTAATTTCGAATCGGCTAACCCACGATTGCCATTCACTTCGCGACTCTTCGATACCCTGAGCCACATCGAGCGTGTGGGGAACTTCCGTTTGCGAGCTAACCGTTACTTCCTCGTATCCTGCTTCATTCAGCTTACGTGCGATTCTAGAGCGCTGCTCCTGCAATAGTGTTTCGTGCAATGCGACGTCTTCGTCCAGATATTGCAACCGGATCTTCCCGGTGGTGGTTCGCAGCCGGAGCAATGCTCCGCCACCGTTTAGCGTTCCCACGGCATGCGCTTGTCCATCGGCACGCGTCTGCACGTTCAGTGGGAATGAGGGATCAGCTTCGATGCGCTGAATTCCTCCGGTTTGCACGGTGGCCTCAATTGTTGCCGCAATATTCCGGGGCAAAAAAACAATAATGTCGCCGGTCCCTGTTGCTAATTGAGAAGGTCCCGGTAGGCGAGCTGGAAGTAAATGATCTGCTGACTCCGGATTGATCCATGCGGTGATCGTGCCGTCGCCGGTTTCGGCTCGCACTGTGTTGCGAATGCGTGTCAAACAGATGCTGCCGCCGCTGGTTTCCACCTCCATCGGACCAGCCACTGATATCACCCTAATTCCGCCGCCGCCGGTCTGTGCATGCACCGATCCGTGAACTTCGCCAAAATCAATCTGGCCGCCGCCAGTTCGCACAGTGACATAAGCTCCCGCCTCGCCGACAGTAATATTTCCACCATCGGTCTCCAAACGCGCTGTT
>DATFZN010000163.1:0-7191 GCA_035314425.1 Candidatus Acidiferrum sp.
AAGCCGTATTACTGGGGTTTCGTCTGTTGTTGTTTCACTGGGGTGGTCGCAGGTGTTTCTGCCGCTGCACTGCCCAGCAAACGCAAGGTTACGTTCTTGGTTTGGCCTTTCCGCACTGGAATGTTCCTATGCCAGTCGGAATTGGCGCCATTTGCCGAGGCCCGCAAATCGTAACTGTCCTGCTTTAATCCGGTAATCACAAATCGGCCCTTCGCATCCGTGTGGACAGCGTGCGGCGAAAGGCCACCGGAAGATTCACAACTGACGGCGGCATTTGCCATTGGTTTCCCATCGACTCCGAGGACTGTTCCCGTGAGAGTGGTGCCGTTCTTGGGAGACTGGGCGTTCAGGCCAGCAGCGACGAGCACGGATAGACTGAGGAGCGCTGTCAACAGTAGTTTGCGATTCATCTCGGAACTCCCTCGAGGGCGCTTTTAGTCTAACCGAAGGGGATCAGCTTCTGAAACCCATTGCGGCCGATGTGCCTCAATTGGAAACGGCTACGCCCCAGGCGGAAGAGTCTCGTTTGAGGGAGACTACGGCAATTGCAAGTCCACGGAATAGACATCTACTCCTCCGTGGTCCACGGTGACGTAGACGGAGCCATCCGGGCTTAATCCGGTAAAAATGCAACGGCTGGCGCCAAAGCTCAGCAAATCTCCGAACTTTGTGACGCGCTCGACTTCTTTGGTCCTCATCGGAACGCGAAAGACGGATTGTTCCAGTTCATCGACGTCCTGAAAATAAAGCGCGTCGCCGCCAGGGGACCAACGAAGAGCGGAGGGAAAGTTGGCCTCCGCTAGGACGGACCACTTTTTCAATTGGCAGTCATAGAGCCAAATCTGTTTTTTCTTGGGATAGAGTGCCGCGATGTAGCGACCATCGGAAGACCAGCGAGGCTCGATCAGTCCTTGCGAACCTGCGAGCTCCGTCAATCGTAGAGTTTCTAAATCCAAAATGCGGATGTTGGTTTCTCCGGACGTTTCGGTATCCTGAACGTCCATTACAATTTCCCGGCCATCCGTTTTCCAATCGCCGGACATGGAAGCCCATTTGTTATTGGTAGGAAGAACGGGCTTTGGCGTTCCACCTTTGGACGAGACAACATACAAGCGCGGCTGCTTATCGAGGAGAAATCCGGTGAATAGAATCTGCTTTTCATCGGGCGACCAGGCTGGGGCAAATGCCCCGGTGGCTTGGGCCGTCAGTTCCAGCTTGCCCGTGCCATCCAGGCGGCTCTTCCAAAGAGTTCCGCTTTCTCTGGCCGTGTAAACAACATATTGGCCATCCAATGAGAAATCGATATCCGTGGCCCCGGATTCGGTGAGCATGGCCGTTTTTACTGAATTTTTTGGATCAATGCGAAGCAACTGGTATTCGTTTTGCGATCCGATAACGAAGACGTGGCTAGCGGTCGGCAAAGCCGCGGGGTGATCGTAAGCAATCGGTCCTGTGGTGAGTTGTAGAGGACCGCGCGTTTTTGACAGAAAGCTGGATTGCTCTTCGACGAGCCATAGGCTGGCGCGGGTATCGACGGCCAGGCTGGCGCGAAGATCCACACCGGAGGAGAACGCAAAGTATTTCCCCCCCGCCAACCAGGTTCCGCTGCCTTCATGTGGACCGCCCTCTCCTTCGGGCAAAACGCGCCGCAGCGCGGAGCCGTCGGTGGCAATTTCCCACATTGAATCGGTGCCCTGTGAGGGCTCCATCTGCGTAAATCGGAGCCTTCTTCCATCCGGAGACCACACAATGGAATGGGGGGCAGGATGGAACCTTCCGATTTCGCGAACCGCCGCTCCTTCAGTTGAAGAAATCTTTATGCTCTCACCATCGAGAAACGCGATCTCGTCTCCTCTGGGAGACCACACTGCTTCCTCCGCCATCAAATCGCCAACTCTACGTGGAGCGCCTCCTTGCACGGGCCAGAGCCACAGCGGGGTCTCTTCCCCACGATGGGTGAGCTGACCGATGAGGAACTGGGAATGATCAGGTGAAAGATCAAAAATGCGGGTGTTGTCAAACGGGGTGGGAGTCTTTTGCGAGCTTCCGCCTTCGACCGAGGTCTGCATCAAATTCCAGCCAGATACATCTCGACTGACGAAATAGATGCGGCTTCCATCTGTCACCAACTTGCCCCACGGGTCGACTTGTCCAGAGTGAGTCAGTTGCCGAACTGTCAATACGCGTGGTTGGGCTTTTGGCCACAGCGAATACAAAACAATCGCTGAGAGTGTCAATAAAATGGCGGCGGCTTGCCACCAGTCGAGATAGACACCGCTTCTATCGCTGTGCGCTTTTCGCAGTGCATTTGCCGAAGCAAGTGTAGTTGTACTCGCCAACTCAAAAACGTCCAGCGGCTCGCCTTCATTGGTGATGCGAACTGCGGTCGTGACGGCGGGTGGATCGGCCAGTACGGGGACCACGGGCGCGATGAACCGGTAACCCTTGCGTGGGACGGTTTCAATGAAGATGGGATTTTCAGCGTTGTCGTTGAGCGCGGCGCGCAATTTCATAAGCGCGGTATTCAGGCTGCCATCAAACTCGACAAAGGTTCCCTCTGGCCAGATATTCTTGCGAATGTCTTCGCGCGAGAGTACGGCACCGCCCGCTTCAAGCAGCAGCGCCAATATTCTAAACGGCTGCTCCTGCAATCGTACGGCAATTCCTTGCCGCAAGAGTGTGCCACGGCGAAGGTCCGCTTCAAACAGACCGAACCGAAACTGCTTGGGTGCTGCCTTTGAAGAGCTAGAGAGCAATGAACACCGTCTTCAGTAGCTAAGAGAGGCGGTATTCTACACCAGTTGGCCAGTTGAGGAAAGACCATAAGTTAAAGAGATGAAGAGGCTTAATTGTTGATAAACGAACTAGGATGAGTTCGTTTGACGGTTTCGCCGCTGAGCCCCATGGTGAACGTCGTGTGCTCCTGCTCTTGCCGGGCTCCCCAAGTGCTCGGACTAGGGTTGCGTTTGGTACGTGCGGCTCAGGCCCGCTACCGGCGATTACACACACTCTGAACCAACGGGAATGACTGCGTCCTGTGCCTCCGTCGGAAGTACTGGCACGGACGCGGTCGGACCCTCGCGGGCACGGCAATCCCGGAGGATAGTCTAGCGTTTCGCGTGTTGCTCGACCGCTCAAGGCTGCTTTGGATCGATAAGCCTGTAGTAGCCAAGGGCAGCTTGAACGCCGATCCACCGGAGAGGTTCGTTCGGGGTGTAGGGCGGCATGCGGTTCAAGTAGGGAAACCAGGACCACTCCTGGCTCCTCCCACCGATCAAATCCGCAATGATGCGGCCAAAGAGCGAGGTCAGATTGAGGCCATGGCCGGAAAACCCTATCCCGTAGAAAAGATTGCCGTGTTTTCCCATTTGCCCTACAGCCGGCATTTGGTCGACTGACATATCGACCAAGCCACTCCAGCTGGTCTCGAATCTCTCCCCGGCTAAGCCCGGGAAAATGCGCCCGAGTTCCTGGCCGAGCCGGGCAAACCGCTTTTCTCTCAAGAGAGGTTCTTCTAATCCGTTATTGAAAACGTAGTCGACCGGGCCGCCGCCGATATGAATTCGATTGTCCTTCGTGAGACCCAAATAGAAAACTTCCCTGCGAGAGTCGTTAAATGGGATTCTCTTCCTCCAACCGATTTCGGCGATCCGGGCTTCGCTCAAGGGAGCGGTCATGGCGACGTAATCGAAAACGGGAGTTGTTGCGTTGCGCAAATACCCCAACTTTGAACTGTACGCATTGGTTGCCAGAATCAATATCCGGGCCCGAACTGTACTCCCATTGGCCGTTAAAAGGGAAACGTGTTCGCCTTCTTCCACATGCACCACGGTTGTGCCCTCGTAGATTTCTATTCCCACGGATTCGGCGGCCGTTTTAAACATGCCAACGAGCTTACCGGGATGTGCCTGGCCACTATTCGGATCGTAAGCAGCGCCCGGGTAGGCAGCGGTGCCAATTATCTCTGCAATCTTTTTTCGGTCCCAATATTCGAACGGAAATCCCGCGCGGCGGGCCTTCTCGACATATTGTTTGGCTTGGCCAGCAAGCTCTTCGGTATTGCACATTTGCAACGCGCCATTCACCTCTATTTCCGCGTCACAATTGAACCGCTCGGTGAGTTCGCGCAAGCGACGCGCATTGTCGACGGTCAGATCGTAAATCCGCTGATCGAGTACCGGATCACCACTCCACTCCATGTAGGACTCTTCGGTCGAGGTAAGCAGCATCGCTCCATTCCGTCCCGACGCCCCATTTCCACACCGCGCGGCCTCCAGTAAAACGATGCGGGCCTTGGCATTCCTCTCCTTCAGATAATACGCCGCCGACAAACCTGTAAGGCCCCCGCCAACCACGGCAATCTCGGCCGCAATATCCCTCTGGAGCGCCGGATTTTGCCCGGGCAGAAACGATGCCCAATGACTTCGATTGGTCTCGATCGTCATTTTTTCAGGGACCAAGACAGGGAATACCGCGTTGATCGAAGCCGCGGTTGCGGTTGTCGCCACGCCAGCCGCCGCGGCCGTTTTTAGAAAACCACGGCGGT
Organism: Candidatus Acidiferrum sp.; assembly: GCA_035314425.1. GTDB lineage: Bacteria > Acidobacteriota > Terriglobia > Acidiferrales > UBA7541 > Acidiferrum. The sequence continues at coordinate 4,547 of DATFZN010000163.1, forward strand.
TGGTTGCGAGTTTGAGCGGATCGCTTCGGTCGCTGAAGGACATGGTAGGAGCAAACTCTTCCCAACGGATCGGTGAATTTTGCACAAAGCCAGAGAAGAAGATACAACGTTTTCACAGAAGAAAATTGCTAGATGCCTCACCAGAGTAGGGTTACATTTTTAACGTGAATGTTGCTAGCAATGGCTCTTGTCGTGGGTTAAGATTTGCGTTGGCCCATGAGGCAGGTTTGTGTCCGCATTTATAGTTTTTCTTTGTCTATCCAGGCTATTTCCTGGCGATCTCAGGCTTTCCCTGATCTTCATTCTTGAACTAGCTCCTTAAGAATGCTTTATTCTTCCTTCTGTCGCTTCGGAGATCGTTACCATGGGCGGTGTTATTTCTGCTGGAGGGCTTGAATGCGCACCACGCTGAAAATTGTGCTTCCTTTGGCGGTGAGTGTGATCTTTGTCTCGCTTCTCTATTCTGCGTACCAACTGCGAACCGAGAGACGCAATCTTCGCAGTGATCTGAACCGCCGCGCCGCCACCTTGGCAGAGAGCCTGCAAGATAGCATTGAAGCGGCCACCGGTCAGACCACCAGCAAAAACGTCCAGAGAATTGTGGCGCGCTTTGGCCAGCGCGAGCATTTGCTGGGAATTGGAGTTTACGATCGCTCGGGCTCCGTCGTGGCGCTCACCCCTGGGCTTCCCGCTTATTTTCAATCGCTGCCACCTGTTGCGGCAATGGCGGTTCGGTCTGATTCGGGAAGTAATGAATTCCTGGCTACCGGGGGTTCCCCGGTTCACGTGTATGCCTTGCCGCTGCATCGAGGTTCCGAGCAAAGCGGAGCGCTGGTGGTCGTTCATGACGCAAGTTACATTGAGCAGCGTCTCAAATTAGAACTTCGTGACTCACTCTTAACCGCTTTGATTCAAACTCTGCTGATCACTTCGCTCGCCTTTCTTCTGGTCCGCGCAAATTTCACGGCACCGCTTGCGAATACCGCCAAATGGCTCAAATCGTTGCGCGGGGATGCTTCGGGCACAATTCCCGGTTTACCGAAGGGAGAGATGTTTGATCAGATCCACAAAGAAGCAAGACATCTAGCGAATGCACTGCAGTCAGCGCGGGCCGCGGCTTGGGCGGAAGCGCAGTTGCGAGACTCGCAATCTTCGGTGTGGACCGCAGAACGCTTGCGCGTAAGTTTGCGGCGGAAATTGGGTGCCAAACCGCTATTCGTGGTATCAAACCGCGAACCGTACATGCACCATTTTGTCGAGAAGGACAAAGCGATCAAGGTGATGATACCCGCCAGCGGACTAGTCACCGCCCTCGAGCCGGTGTTGCAAGCGTGTAACGGCACGTGGATCGCGCACGGCTCGGCGAGTGCCGATCGCCAGGTAGTCGACAGCCATGATCGGATTCAAGTGCCTCCCGACAGGCCCTCCTACACGCTGCGCAGAGTGTGGCTCTCAGAAGAAGAAGAGCGCGGGTATTACCAAGGTTTCGCGAATGAGGGTTTATGGCCACTCTGCCACATTGCCCATACCCGTCCAATTTTCCGAACCGCGGATTGGAATTACTACCAAAAAGTAAATCAAAAATTTGCCGACGCCGTTCTGAAAGAGATGGAAGGCACGCAATCGCCGATTTTATTGGCGCAAGATTATCATTTTGCCTTGTTGCCCAAGATGGTGAAAGATGCGCGCCCGGATGCGGCCGTGGCTATTTTCTGGCACATTCCCTGGCCGAATGCGGAAGTATTTGGCATTTGTCCCTGGCAAAGAGAATTAATCGAAGGATTGTTGGGGGCGGATCTGATTGGATTTCACATCCAGACCCACTGCAATAATTTTCTCGAAACCGTAGACCACGCGCTGGAAGCCATGACGGAATGGGACCGCTTCGCGGTCAATCGACAAGGCCATGTCACCCGGGTTCGCCCTTATCCCATCAGTGTTGCGTTTCCGCAAAGCTTACCTATCTACGCGACGAAAAATTCTGGCGAAGAGCGCGCGGCAATCTGTGCGGAACTGGGAATCGAAGCCTCGCTGCTTGGCGTTGGCGTCGATCGGTTGGATTACACCAAGGGTATCCTCGAACGCTTCCGTGGAGTGGAGCGCTTTTTGGAGCTTCATCCCGAGTATCGCCGGCGTTTTTCCTTCGTTCAGATTGGCGCTCCTAGCCGGACGGACATTTCAAGCTATCAGCAGTTCATTCGCGACGTGAACGCCGAAGCGCAGCGAATTAACACTCGCTTCGAGGAAGGTCTGTGGAGGCCGATTGTACTCTTAAGCAGGCATCACTCGCACGAGGAGATTGACCGGTACTATCGCGCCGCTTCCGTTTGTCTGGTTACTTCTCTACATGACGGCATGAATCTGGTAGCCAAGGAATTCATCGCCGCGCGGGAAGATGAACGCGGAGCATTGATTCTCAGTTCTTTTACAGGCGCTTCGCATGAGCTGACCGATGCCTTGCTGGTTAATCCTTACGATGCCGAGCAGATAGCCAGAGTCATTCATCAGGCGCTGGACATGACCGAAGAGCAGCAGGCAAGACAGATGTCACGCATGAGAAAAATAGTCAATGAAAACAATATCTACCGGTGGGCCGCGAATTTGCTCAGTGACTTGACCGAGATACGCATCGAACTTCCCGAGCG
>DATFZN010000164.1:0-22792 GCA_035314425.1 Candidatus Acidiferrum sp.
CCGTTACCGTAAATTCGGGGCGAACGTAGTTCCGATCGCCGGCGATTTTTGCGAAACATGCCAAGACATCCAGTTGCGCGATTGCCGCTGCAGTCTGCCGCAGTCGGCCCGCCTTTCTGGCAACGCTGCTGCGTAATTCTAGGAACAATTCCCGTTCGATCTCCGCAATTCGCTCATCGGCAGCCAGGATCTTCCGTTCGTATTGCTTCAGCTCCGGAGAAGTAAACCGCTCCGCATTCACCAGCGTCTGTTTCCGTTCATAGTCCGGCGGCGCCAAATGCAAGTTTGCTTTCGAAATTTCAATATAGTAACCAAAAATCTGGTTGAACCGAATTTTCAGCGAATTGATGGTTGTTCGCCGACGCTCCCGCTCTTCCATTGCGGCAATAATCTGTTTGCTGTGCTGGCTCAAATTCCGCAGTTCGTCCAGTTCCGCGTTAAATCCGCTTCGAATGACTCCAGGATCATTTGCGCTCGCCGGTGGTTCATCGGCAATCGCCTTTTCCAGGTGCTCCCGGACGTCGGCTAATTCGTCGATTTCGCCATGTAATTCCCGAAGTAAATCGCTGCCACCGGTAGCGGGAGGAGTGACGAAGTTTTTCAGAATCGGAAGTTGCGCCAGCGACTTTCGTAACGCCAGCAGTTCCCGCGGCGTGGCCAGTCCCAAGGTAATGCGGCCGGTTAAGCGCTCCAGATCCTGGATGCCGCGCAACTCTTTGCGAATTTCCCCGCGCACGACCGTCTGCTGCAGCAAATGCGCAACGGCGCCCAGTCGTTGTTCAATCGCCTGGCGATCAATCAACGGCCGCAATATCCACGCGCGCAGCAGGCGCGCTCCCATTCCGGTGACGGTCGAATCCAGGGCTGCCACGAGCGTCGTAGGTCCGGTAAGTTTCGTGTCTTCGCTGAAAATCGCCGAAAGCAACTCTAAATTTCTTACCGAAACCGGATCAAGCAGCAGGGAATCGTGCTGTTCGTAATAGCGGATATGATCCAGATGGCGCAGAGCATCGACGCTGTGCCCATTTTCTCCGCGAGCGGAATTTTCCCGCAGGTAATGCACCACCGCCCCCGCAGCAGATAGCGCGTGATGGTGCCCATCCAATCCAAATCCAGTCAACTCCGCCACTCCAAACTGCTCTCGCAATATCCGTTCCGCATAGTCCAGGTGGAAAATCCATTCTTCCAGGCTACTCTCCACGCCGCCGGTTCCTTCGAGTAATGAATTTTTTGCCGTTTCAAACAATTGCTGCGGCCGCGGGAGCAAAGTTTCTCGTGGCCGGATCAGTTGCAACTCATCACGCAATGCCTCTTCTGCAGCCGCTCCCGCAAACTCGGTTGCCTGGAATTCCCCGGTCGACAAATCCACAATCGCCAAACCGATCTTGGTTTTAGCGCTGTCTTGCCACACTGCCGCCAGAAAATTGTTTTCCCGAGCATCCAGTACGGATACCTCCGTCGCTGTCCCCGGGGTGATCACCCGGGCCACCTCCCGGCGGACCAGTTTTTTTCCGGGGCCCGGCAGTTCCATTTGTTCGCAGATCGCTACCTTGAACCCTGCGCGAATCAATCGGGCAATGTATCCATCGGCCGCGTGATACGGCACGCCGCACATCGGAATCGGCTGCCCTTTTTCGCGATTCCGTGAAGTTAGGGTGATCTGCAACTCGCGAGACGCGATAATCGCATCTTCGTAGAACAATTCGTAGAAATCGCCCAAGCGAAACAACAGTAGTGCGTGCGGGTAGCGCGATTTCACCCCGTTGTACTGTTGCATTAATGGTGTGGAAGCTTCACTCATCTAGTGCGTGTTTTGCGTTCTCCTGCTTACTGAGGCGCGAAAAGGTTGTGTTGCTGAGTGCCTTGACAGAGTCTCTTCAACTCTCGATGCCCATTTCTGTCAACAAAAACGCATAATCCAGCGCAACCTCCCGCAAATAGTCATATCGTCCGCTGGCTCCGCCGTGCCCGGCGCCCATATTCACTTTGAATAAAAGGGGATTCCTGCCAGTCTTGAGCGTCCGTAATTTTGCAACATACTTTGCCGGCTCCCAATACATCACCTGGCTGTCATTTAAGCCCGTCTTCACCAGCATTGCCGGATACTCTTTTTTCTCCAGATTCGTATACGGGCAATACCGCTTCATATAAAAATAGTCTTGCTCTACCTGAGGATTGCCCCACTCCTCGTACTCTCCCACGGTGAGCGGCAAGGAAGGGTCTAGCATGGTATTGAGCACATCTACAAACGGAACGTGCGAGACAATGAGCCGAAACAAATCCGGTCGAAAATTTGCAACCGCGCCCATCAACAAGCCGCCAGCACTGCCGCCTTCAATGGCAAGCGTTTCTTTCGATGTATAGCGGTGCTCGATCAAGTGCTCGGCAGAGGCAATGAAATCGGTGAACGTATTCATTTTCTGATGCATTCTCCCCATGTCGTGCCACGGTTTGCCCAGTTCCCCCCCGCCTCGTATGTGTGCAATTACAAAAATTACGCCGCGGTCAAGCAAGCTGAGCCGGTTCGAATTGAATGTCACTGGCATCGAAATTCCATAGCTCCCGTAGGCGTATAAGAGCAAGGCGGCGGTTCCGTCGCGCGGGGTTGCGTGCCGGTAGACCACCGACAAGGGAATCCTGGTTCCATCCTGCGCGACGGCGTGCAATCGTTCGCTTCCATACAATGTCGGGTCGTATCCGCCCAAGACCGGTTGCTGTTTGCGCAAAATGCGGTTGCCGCTCTTTACCTCGTAGTCGTACACCGATCGCGGTGTGATGAATGATTCGTAGCTGAATCGCAAATACTCGGTATCAAATTCAGGATTCGCGCCAAACGCCGCGTGGTACGCCGGTTCGGCAAAATCAATCCTGTGAGAAGCCGCGAGGGCCGATCTGGCCTCCCTGGTCAAATCCACTATTCGGAAATAGGGCAGCCCATCTTCCCGCTCACATAAAACCAAATGGGTTCGAAAGCAGGCAATCGCAGAAAGCATCACCCCGGGTCGGTTGGGCACCACTTCATGCCATCGCGCGCGTGCCGGGTCAGCCGTTGGAGCGGTCATTAGCCGGAATGTTCTTCCATTTGAGTTAGTGCGCACAAAAAAAACCCCGCCTGCCGGGTCCGCTGAACTTCCGGGGTGATGATCGACGGAATACTCGTGCTCATCCTCGCGCACCGCGACAACGTGAAAGTCCCCATAAGGCTGGTCCGCGCGCAAAAAACGCACTTCGCTCGTGGTATGGCTGTTGGCTACCAACAACAAATACGCACCGCTTCGCGTTCGCTCAATATCGATTCGGAAACGCTCATCCTTCTCTTCGTAAATCAGTCGGTCTGCGGCTTGTTCGGTTCCCAATACGTGCCGGAAGAGGCGGTGCGATCTCTTGGTCGTTTCCTCCTCCACCACATAAAACAAAACGCGATCGTCCGCGGACCACGCCACGCTGGTCACCCGCGCTACACGGAAGGGGAGGGCTTCGCGTGTGCCGAGATCCAGCACTTCCAAAGTGTATTGCCGAAATCCGGTCGTGTCGGTCGCATAGGCCAGGTGCTGGTTATCGTCACTTACTTCGAAACATCCAAGCCCCAAAAAAGAATGGCCCTCGGCCAGCACATTCAAATCCAGGAGAATTTCTTCCGGGGTATCGTTTGCAAATGGAGCCGACCCGTCTATTGCCCCCAGAGCGCTCTCCGCTCGCCGGCAATAGATCGCATACTGTTTGCCTTCCTCAGTCCGCGAATAATAGGAATATCCGCGTAGGCGTGAAGGTACGCTCAAGTCGGTTTGCAGGATTCGTCCGAGCATCTCCTGATAAAGCGTTTCTTGAAGCTTTTCCGTGGGCTTAAGAAACTGATCGGCGTAGGCATTCTCTTGATTCAGGTATTCGAGGACCCGCGGATCGGATTTGTGACGCAGCCAGGCATACTCATCCAGTCGACGGTCACCATGCAGCACATGCTCAACGGTTTCCCGCTGTGCCACCGGGGGCTGCCAGGCCAGGTGGTCTGCCTCTTCCGGGGAATAGGACATCTTTGCCGAATTGGAGTCGGTGGTCATGGTTGCTTGTGTTCAGCCCCGAGGCAGGTTTCGGTCGTCGTGCAATTGCCCTGACGTTCGATATACTAGCCGAAGTTGGCGGCTACTTAAAGACGTACCGCCGACCTCTCGATCGACAATTCTCCGCATTGGAGCTCTCGAGCGCCCCAACAGCTCGTTCATCAAACCACTATGCCCAACGAAATCGAAATCAAACTTCAAGTCGAAGACCTCAAATCGCTGCAGGGCATCCTCAAACGCCTGGCTGTCGTCCCCGCTTTCCCCAAAACGCCGCGGATTCATGAAGCGAATCTTCTTTTCGACACGCCCGATGGCGGCCTGGCCAAGCACGGGCAGCTCCTGCGTATCCGCAGCGAATCTCGCGTGGCTCCCGGCCAGAAACCAGGCGCGCCCCCCCCAGAACGCCATCTTTTGACCTTTAAGAGCCCTCCCGAGGCCCTAGCCATGGGCGCACCTACCCGTCAGGCGAGTGCCGGTGGCCGCTATAAGGTGCGCGAAGAGACCGAACTGGTCATTACCGATGCCGCAGCACTGCAAAAGATCTTCGAAGGCTTAGGCCTCCGGGGATGGTTCCGCTATGAAAAATATCGTTCCACCTACAAATTTCCCGCGCGTGCCAAATGGGCGCAGGGGCTGCTTCTTGAGGTGGATGAAACTCCCATTGGGACCTATGTCGAGCTCGAAGGACCTGGTGAAGCGATCGACCGGGCGGCGCATGAGCTGGGCTTCTCTCGTTCTGATTATATCGTGAAGAACTACCTGGTATTGTATCTGGAAGAGTGCAAAAAACGGGGTGAACAGGCGTCTCACATGCTCTTTAAATCCCGCAAAGGAAAACGCCTCCCGTAAAAGTCACTGCCGAACGAAAAATTTTCACAAAAATCTCAAAAACGTCATTCTTTTCTTGACTTTAATTCCTTACGGGCTTATCTCTACCTTCGGAGTGAATTTGTACCGATGAGCGCGTCCAGCGATTTCGACCCGCGCCCGAGTCGTCCCCCGGGCAGGTGCCGCCACTTGACCGCTTTGCAGCCGCTTATTGCGGTGCCCGCCACAACTGTTGGCGTAGGGACCTCCACATCTGGCTAAGGGTTCAGTCCAGGATTTTGCAGTTCTTGCCCGCGGCCGCCAACAAAGCTACGCGGGTTTTTTATTTTGCAAGAGCCCGGACGCAGCTACCCGCTGCAGCCGCGCTCAACAGAAAGTGTGCCGTTTATGCTCTACGCCACTGAACTTATGGGCTCGGCTGCTTACGACGGGCAGGACAATTTTGTCGGCCGCGTTCGTGAATTTTTTATCGAACCGGCTGAACAGCCAAATCGTGTCTCTCACTTTTTGATCTCCCGCGGCCGCTTCCAACCCCTGGTTGCCCGTTACGATCAGGTTTCCAAAGTTGCCCCCGGCCGCATCGATCTGAACGTTTCTGAACGCGCCCTCGATGCCTACCAACCGAATGAATCCTGGTTAGCTGTGCGCAAAGACCTCCTCGATCAGCAAATCATCGACACCGAAGGGCGCAAAGTGGTTCGCGTGAATGACGTCGATCTCGCCGAGCATCGCACCAATGGAAATATCGAACTGCGCATCGCTCAGGTGGACGTTGGCCTTCCCGGTGCGATGCGACGACTCTTTCAGGGTCTGGCTCCCTCAAAATTAATGCGCAGCCTGCAAACCAAGCTGCCGCAACGCGCCATTCTGTGGGAATTTGTGAATTTGATCGAGCCCGACCCGCTGCGTCGAGTGAAACTCCGTATCACCCATGAAAAACTCGAAGATCTGCATCCGGCCGATCTCGCAGAAATGATGGAACAGCTTTCCGCCGCAGAACGGCAGGGAATTATTGCCTCTCTCGACGAAGAAACCGCCGCCGCTGTGCTTGCCGAATTGGATGAACGTCTTACTACCCAAATCGTCGAAAAACTTGATCCGGAGAAGGCCGCGGACATTATCGAGGAAATGGCTCCGGATGCGGCGGCCGACCTTCTTGCCGATCTTCCCAAGGAAACTTCCGAAGAAGTGCTCGATGAGATGCCGAACCAGGAAGCCAAGGAAGTGCGCGAATTGCTTGCCTACGACCCATCGACTGCCGGCGGCATGATGAACACGGAGTTTGTCTATGTTAGCGAGCAATCGACTCGCGAAGAAGTCTTGGAATGGATGCGCAACCAGGAGCTGAACCTGGAGCAACTCGACACCATCGTTGTCCTCGACAAAGATGCCCGCTACTGCGGCACCGTTCCGGTGGCGCGCATGCTCCTTGCTGCCCCCGAGCAGCGGATGTCTGAAATGAAGACCGAACCACTCGTCAGCGTTACCCCCGACGCCAGCGAAAAAGATGTGTTCGAGCTTTTTGACAAATACAATCTGCGCATGCTCACGGTCATCGACGACCTCCATCATCCGATCGGTACCGTAACGGTCGACGACGTGGTCTCCAGGCTGGTCAATGCCTAATCGTTATTCCACCGCCCCAAGATCAATTGTAGACCGCCGCCAGACAACCGGTCGCTGCCCCCCGGGTGCCTCATGCCCCTGAACTTTTCCTCCATCAACAACGTTATCGACGGCTTGCGTGCCCGCACCTTCGAGTTCTTTTCCCGCGGCAAGGCCTGGCGTCGCCGCATCGCACTCTTTCTAGCCGTCGTTGGCCCTGGCATCATTACTTCCAACGTCGACAACGACGCTGGCGGGATCGCCACCTACACACAAGCGGGCAGCGCCTACGGCTACACCCTGCTTTGGTCTCTCGTTCCCATGACCATCGCACTCTATGTCACCGAAGAGATGTGCGCTCGGATGGGGGTCATCACCGGCAAAGGCCTCTCCGACCTCATCCGCGAGGAATTCGGTTTCCGCCCCACTTTCTTCGTTATGATCACCGGTTTCCTCGTGGATTTGTTCAATGTCGTCGCCGAATTTGCTGGGGTCGCCGCGTCCATGGAACTGTTTGGAATCAGCCGGTATTTTGCCGTTCCTGTTGCCGCTGTCCTTGTCTGGTTCTTGGTTTTGAAAGGGACCTATCGTCAAGTCGAAATCATTTTCCTGATCTTGTGCGTCTTCTATTCGAGCTATCTCTTTTCGGCGCTGCTCTCTAAGCCCGATTGGATTCTCGCCGCGCGCATGACCGTGGTCCCGACGATTCATCTGGATGTCAGTTATCTGCTGATTCTTACAGCACTGGTTGGCACTACAATCGCCCCATGGCAATTTTTCTATCTCCAGGCCAGCTTTGTCGAAAAAAAGGTTGGCCAGCGCCAATATCCGCAGGCACGGCTGGACGTGCTGGTTGGCAGCATCAGTTGCATGATCATCGTTTTCTTCATCATCGTTTGCACTGCCGCCACACTCCATCGGGCCGGCATGACCAACATCACCGACGCGGTCGACGCCGCTAAAGCGCTTATCCCGCTGGCTGGAAAATGGGCCGGTTTCACGTTTGCGTTTGGCCTGCTGAACGCTTCGCTGTTTGCCGCAACCATCCTGCCACTCTCCACCGCCCATGTGATTTGCGAGGGAATGGGATTTGAAGCGGGCATCGACCACAAATTTCGCGAAGCGCCGGCCTTCTATTGGCTCTACACGATCCTTATCCTTGTCGGCGCAGGTATCGTTCTCATCCCCCATGTTCCTCTCTGGAAAATTTTCATCTATTCTCAAGTGGGCAACGGGGTTTGGCTTCCGATCGTTGTGATTTTCATTTTGCTGCTGGTGAACCGCAAGGACCTGATGGGCGAGCACACCAATACCTTCACCTTCAACGTACTCGCCTGGACGATTGCGATTGCGATGATCATTCTAGCGCTAGCTTTGTCGGTACAGGGTATCATTCAGGCGATTCACCCACCCGTTTCCTAGGGTCACCGTGCACAGTAGAAAACAGACGATTGCCCTCGAGCCAACCCCTGTGTTAACTTTGCGGCATAAAGAGGATTGACCGGATCTAACGTGCCCCACTCGCGACTCCACCTCCCGACTCTCCCTTCCTTGGCAGATGGCTTCGGCCCCATCACCGCCGAAGAGTCGGATTTGTTGGAAAAACTTGATCTATCGCGCCTTCCGCGCCATATCGCCGTCATCATGGATGGCAACGGCCGCTGGGCCAAGAGGCGCCACCTCCCGCGCATCGCGGGCCACAGCGCTGGTACGCAATCAGCCCGCATCACGATCGAAACTTGCGCGCGCCTTAAAATCGAAGCGCTCACTCTGTATGCCTTCTCCGTTGAGAATTGGCGCCGCCCCAAAGCGGAAATTGAGTTCCTCATGCAACTCCTTCGGGAATACGTTCGGAAGGAATTGCCACTTCTACAACGCAATAATGTTCGCATGCGTTTCATTGGCCGCCCGGAAGAGCTACCGGAAGCCGTGCAACGGGAAACTCGGGAAGCTACCGCAGCCACGGCAGACAATTCCGGGATGATTTTGAATATCGCCGTAAACTACGGTGGCCGCGCAGAAATAGTGGACGCTTTGAACGCCATCGTCGCTGAACGCAATGGCCACTCCGCGCACGCTCCAATCAGCGAAGAGCAGATCTCCCGGAACCTCTACACTTCCGACATTCCCGATCCCGATCTGCTTATCCGCACGAGCGGCGAGATGCGCGTCAGTAATTTCCTGCTCTGGCAGATCGCCTATGCCGAGATTTTTGTCACGGAAACTCTTTGGCCTGATTTCAACCGCGCCCGCCTTCTGGAATCCCTCATCGATTTCCAGAAACGCGAACGCCGCTACGGTGGCATCGACGCCCCACCAGCCTCCGCCGCGCGCTAATTCTTTCTGCCCTAGGGCGCGCGGCCAATTGAACGTGAAAGAATTGGTCATCCGCGGTTCCTTTTCCCACCGCCGTTCTCTCTGTATAATTCCAACAACACAATGCGATCCATCCACATGCAACAGTTCGCTTGGACTCTCACTCGATGACCTGGAAACGTGTCGCCACCGCCGCAGTGCTTATCCCAGTAATCGTCGCCATTGTCCTGTTCGGTTCGACCTCGGTCGTCGCCGTCGCCACCGCCGCGATCACTCTCCTGGCTCTTTGGGAATATTTCGCCTTGGGAGAGGCCATCGGCCACCGTGCCTATCGCCTCTGGACGCTCACCTGTTCCATGCTAGTGATCCTCTTGCAGTGGCGAATTCTGAGACCGTTCGCGGTTCTCAGCCTCGCTTCCGGAAATATCCCTACGATAGCGAATAATCCTGCACTCGACCGCATCAACGCGATCTATTCGCCTCTGGCGTTATTCTTTTTTTTCGTGCTTGGCGTCAGTTCGCTCACGCTCTGGGCGCGGCGCTCGTTGGTTGAAGCTCTCCCCGCAGCCGGAATCTCTTCGAGCGGGCTGCTCTTGGTCGCCTTTCCTCTCTCCTTCGCCGTTCGTCTCCACGGTTTCCCGAGCAATGGACCGGCACTTCTCCTGTTCGCTTTGGTCATTACCTGGGCCGCCGACACTACTGCCTACTTCGTTGGCCGCGCGATAGGCAAACACCCATTGGCCCCGCACATCAGCCCGAAGAAAACTTGGGAGGGCTCAATTGGCGGGATGATCGGCTCCCTGCTCGTCGCCTACGCCTTCAGTTTTTGGATTCATCTGCCACTCGTGCATCTGTTTGCGATGGCCATCCTTGGGAATATTGCAGGCCAAATGGGAGACCTCTCGGAATCCGCCTACAAGCGCAGCGCCGGCGTAAAAGACTCCGGGGGCCTGCTCCCCGGCCATGGCGGCGTCCTTGACCGTATCGACGCCCTCGTCCTCTGCATCCCCGTCATCTGGTATTATTTAGTTCTGATGAATCCTTCAATCCGCTAAGCACCGGCTTGAAATTCAATGCGTGGTTGTAGCGTTTATGCCAGCGCTATTGGGTTTATTCCAAGACTGAGTACGGAAAACTCGCGGCTCCAAACTTTCGAATGAAACACCTTGCCATCCTCGGTTCGACGGGCTCCATTGGACGCCAAACGATTTCCGTCGTGGACTCGTTCCCCGGTAAATTCAAAATTCTGTCCCTCGCAGCCGGCAACAACATCGACGAGCTGGTCTCTCAAATCGAACATCACCATCCCGAACTTGTCTCGGTGGCCCACGCCAAAAGCGCCGACGAACTTGCCACACGCCTGCGGGGTAAGGGAATCGCCCCGCTGCCGGCAATCGACCACGGACCCCAGGGCATGCTCGCCGTAGCCACCCACCCGCAAGCGGAGATTGTCGTCTCCGCGGCTGTTGGCGTTGTCGGCCTTGCCGCCACCTACGAAGCCGTCAAACTCGGCCGCCTCATCGCGCTATCGAACAAAGAAGTCCTGGTCGCCGCCGGCGAATTGGTTATGGCCGCAGTAAAGAAATCCGGCGTCGCTCTGCTGCCCGTAGACAGCGAGCACAACGCGGTCCATCAGTGCCTCCGCGGCGGCGTCCACAAAGAAGTCCGCCGCCTGGTGCTCACCGCCTCCGGTGGCCCATTCCGCAAAACGCCAATCGCGAAACTCGCCCACGTCACACCGGAACAAGCCCTTGCGCATCCCAATTGGCGCATGGGCAATCGCATCACCATCGATTCCGCAACCATGATGAACAAGGGCTTCGAAGTCATCGAGGCCAGCTGGCTGTTTGACGTCGGTTCGGAACAGATCGACGTCGTCATCCATCCGCAGTCCACAATTCATTCCATGGTCGAATTCATCGACGGTTCCGTTTTAGCACAACTCGGTCCAACCGACATGCGCATGCCCATTCAATATGCGCTAACCTATCCAGAGAGGCTTGCATCTAACCAAGTTGCGCTGGATTGGTCCAAACTCCGTCGCTTGGACTTCGAGAAAGCCTCTACGCGTCGGTTCCCCTGTTTACGTTTGGCGCGCGAAGCAATGAAAAAGGGCGGGGCCTTGCCCTGCGCCTTAAACGCAGCAGACGAAGTCGCCGTCGCCGCGTTTCTGGAGCAGCGCTTGCCGTTCCTGGGCATCCCAGAAGTGATTGAGGGAGTATTGAGTCGTACGCCTGGCACAAAATTCGGCAGCATCGAAGATGTGCTGGCTGCCGATTCCGAAGCCCGCCAGACGGCCCAGGAAGAAGTTGAGAAATTTGCAGTGGCAAAAGGTGTAGCGCACTAAGGTCCTAGCCGACTGTGAGGATGGCAGCGGTTGAAGCAGCAAACGAAGTAGTGTATTAATTTCGAAAACCGGAGTCGATCGCAGGAATGAATACTTTAATTGGAATGATCTTAGCCCTGGGCGTCATCATCCTAGTTCACGAGTGGGGCCACTTTATTGCGGCACGGTTCTTTGGTGTTCGCGTCGATGTCTTTTCGATTGGCTTCGGCCCTCGCCTGTTCGGGTTTAAGCGCGGCGCAACAGACTGGCGCATCAGCGCCGTTCCGCTCGGCGGGTATGTTCGCATGGCGGGTCAGGACATGACCGAGATTGATTCCGGCGAGGAGAAACCTACCGGAGCTCCCGATGAACTGATGAGCAAGAAGCGCTGGCAGCGTGCGATCATTTCGTTTGCTGGCCCGGCCGTGAATCTTGTTTTTCCGATCCTCCTGCTTGCCGGCTACTACATCATTTCCGGCCAGCCGCATGCCGCCTATCTTGATAAGCCTGCCCTGATCACCAGCATGGCTGCGAATTCCACCGCGTCCAATGCCGGTTTCGAGGCTGGCGATAGGATTGTGTCCGTGAACGGAACGAAGGTTTCTACCTGGGAAGAAACGCAGAAAGCACTCTACAGCGGCCCGACCGACAAACCTGTACCCATCGTAGTCGAGAACAACGGTTCGACTCGCGCCCTGACGCTTGCGGTGAAATCCGATCCCTACGACCATCCCCTTGGCTATTTGCCGATTCCCCCAGTGATCGGGCAGGTCGTCGCCGGCAAACCTGCCGCTCACGCCGGACTGCAAACCGGCGACATAGTAAAGTCCGTCGATGGCCAGCAGATCGCGTATTGGGATCAATTCGTCGATGTAGTGCGTGGCTCGGGCGGCAAAACGCTAGAGCTTAAAGTTGAACGCAAAGGCCAGCCCGTGGAGCTTTCCGTTACTCCCAAACAGGGTGCGGCTGATCCGTCAGAGAAGAATTATCAGATTGGTATTGCGCCAGAAGTGAGTTTTGCCTACAGCAAGGTGGGTCCGGTGGAGGCCGTAAAATCCGCCACGCGACAGACTGGTGGCATCATTGTAGAAACGTTTGGCGTCCTCGGCAAGCTTTTCAGCGGACGGGTTTCTGTGAAGGAATTGCAAAGCGTCGTGGGCATTTCTCGCGCAGCAGGGGAAGCCGTGGCCATGGGCGCATTCGCCATTATCTCATTCATGGCGCTCATTAGTGTGAATCTCGGCATCCTGAATCTTTTGCCGATTCCGATTCTCGATGGCGGGCACATCCTTTTGCTTTCAATGGAAGGCTTGCGCCGCCGGGATTTCAGCTTGGCATTCAAGGAACGGTTCATCCAGGTCGGCCTGGTCTTTCTTTTAGTCGTGTTTGCCTACGTCATGTACAATGACATCGTGAGGCAACTACCCATCCACTCGTAGCTGGCTAAGAGGGCCGCACCTGGCGTTGCTCAAGAAGGTCTTCCGCACCATGCCTGCATCACCATCACATCGAGTCTCCAGCGGCGAACGCATCAACCCCGCGGACAGGACCGGCCACCTGCAACAGGCGTTGCGGCAACGGGGCATCCGCCTGACACGCCAGCGCCGCGTCATTCTCGAGGTCATGGACAATGCCGAGCAGCACCTCGACGTCGACCAGATTCTCGAGCGCGCCCAAAAAATCAGCCCCGAAGTGCACCTGGTCACCGTATATCGCACGATCGATCTGCTAAAGAAGCACGGTTTGATTGACGAACTGGACTTGCTGCATCTCCGCGGCGATCGCCACTATTACGAGACCCACGGTCCCCGCGATCATATTCATGTTGCTTGCTTGCGCTGCGGCAAGGTTCGCGAGTTTGAGAGCCATCTGTACGACCAGCTAAAGGATCAGATCGCCCGCGACTGCAAGCTACTAGTCACCGTTTCCCGCACCGAAGTCGGCGGCATCTGCACCGATTGCCTTGCCGCCGAAAAAAAGCCCGTTCCGCAGTAAACTCGACTAATACGCCTCGATCGGCACTCCCTTGGACCGCAGTCTGCGCAATCTCGCAAAAAACCGGTTGGCCCTTGAAATATCCCGCGCAATTTGACCGCGCAGCTCTTCCACACCGCTGAACTTCTTCTCGTCTCGCAATCTCTTCCAAAAGCGGATCTCAATCCGCCCCGGCGTAAAATTTCCGGAATAATCGAGCAAGTGCGTTTCGACAGCCAGTCCGCTTCCATTCATTGTTGGTCGTATCCCAATATTCGTCACGCTTCGATGGCTGCTAGGCTCGCCTTCCAATACCGTCCGGGTTATGTAAACCCCGCGTCCGGGTAACAACTCCTGCTCCGGCTTTAAATTCATTGTGGGGAACAAGAACTTTCTCCCCGCCCCGGTGCCTTTCACCACTTCGCCCGTCAGTACGAACGGTCGCCCCAGCAACCGCCCGGCATGGGACACATGACCTTCTGAAATCAGCTTCCTGATTAATGTGCTCGAAACAATTTCTCCGTCCAGGGCTACCGGTTCGCGGACAACTACTTCAAATCCGCAGCGCATGCCCAAATCTCGCAAAAACTTTACGTCGCCCGCTTGCTTGTGTCCGAATCGGAAATTGTCTCCCACCACAACTGCCCGCACGTTTAACTGTTCTACCAAAATGTTCCGGACAAATTCCTCTGGCGTCAGTTGCGATAATTCCACAGTGAAGGGGAGGACCACGGCCGCTTCTATGCCCACTGCCCCGAACCATTCCATCCGTTGCTGGTTGGTCGATATCCGCAAGGGCGCTGCTTCAGGCCGCAGTATTTTCAAGGGAGACGGTTCAAACGTCAACGCCGTTGCCACCGCACCACTTTCTTTCGCACGGTTCAGCGTGTAATCGAGAACCCGCTGGTGCCCTAGGTGAATCCCATCGAAATTTCCGATGGCGATCACGCTGCCACGATCTGTTTTGCCGTACCGTGCCAGCCAGTCCGCCGCTGAATAAAATGCCGTCAATTTTCCGTGCGGCACATGTAACACCTGCACCGCCAGTGCGCGCGCGGCCTTCTCGACGGCCGGAGATTCGGTGGCCACCTCCAACTCCAGTCCGTCATAAGCCAGCTGCACATGAGGATAGCCGGCCTTCCGCAATCGCTCATTGCTTGCGGCATGCGGGAGATCATGAGCAATATGCGTAAACCAGGCGTGCCGCGGCTTCAATTTATCAATCAGTGCCAGTGCTTGCTCGACGGTCTGGTGCATGGGATGCGGAACGTCTCGCAGCGCGTCTAAAATCAAATCATCCAGATCTTCTAGCAGTGGTACGGACGATTCTGGCAATCGGCTGAAATCCGTTAAATACGCGGCGCGCCCAAACCTATAGCCCAAGACGTCCATCTCGCCATGCAAGAGCGGCACCGGAATAAATGGAACACCCATTAGCTCAAAGGGGCCCTTCAACTCGTGCAGATGCACGCTCGGAACACTGCTCAGTGTCGGCTTATTCTCGAACACATAGGAAAACACGCGTCGGATGGTGCGAAACGTATCCTCGGTTCCATACACCGGTATCGCCGCGCCTTGTCGTATGTTGTACGGTCGCAAATCATCAAATCCCAATATATGATCCGCGTGGCCGTGCGTCAGCAATACCGCATCCAGGCGATCCAAGCCCGCGCGTAAAGCCTGTGTTCGAAAATCCGGAGTAGTGTCGATGATGACGTTTTGCTCTCTGTGTCTGAGCAGTATGGACGGTCGCAATCGTTTGTCGCGTGGGTCCCGGGACGTGCATACAGCACAATGGCATCCGAGCGTCGGAACTCCCATCGATGTACCCGACCCCAGTACCTCTAACCGCATCGCCATCCTCGTGTAGGTGCCAGCTTTGCCCTGACACTTGTAGGGGCGGCCTTCCTCGCCGCCTTCTGTCGTGGCCAATCTTTAGATCGATCCAAGGGAGTTAGAATTCCTCAAAGCCCTACGCCTTGACCTTCCCGCTCTTTGCCTGCGCGGCGACCTGGGCCATCTGCTCTGCCATCGCCTTGTTGATCTCGAGGTAGGTCATCTTTAACTTCCCGAGCAAATCGAGCAGCATGGTGTCTTCTTCGGGCGCCAGATTGCCCTTGGTCTTCTCGTGCAGGGCATCTAGCATATCAATCAACTCACGCGCCGCATCCGGGTCGAGCACGGGCTGGCCTGTCCGTGGGTCTGCATAGGCCCCCAGCACCATCGCCGCATTACTTCCGATCATCCTCACCAGATTCTCAAACGCCTCACTCTTCTTCGGTGTTTCTGGCGCGGGCACCGCGGCAATTCCTGTCTTTTCGGCAGGGACTCCAGCCGCAGCGGCATTATTCGCGGCTTGTTGAACTTCTTTTGCGGCCTGCGCTTTCGCGTCGCGTTCAGCTTCGCGTTCCTGTTCTGCAACAACTTCCTTGCGCAGTTCGCCCTCGGCCGTAAAGGGGCGTCGATCAATGACCTTGAATTGTTCTTCTCGGTTTTCGTCAGCCACGTTGTTCTTCCTTCTCTCGGAATCTCGCTACTTCGTCCACCGTTAGTTTAACACGCCAGTGAACCCTTCCGCCCTAACCTGCTTCTTTGCCCCTTGCCCGGTCCTGGCAACCTCTGCCTAGCTCCTGCTCACTCGGTAGTCTTCCTCTCTTGTCAAAACTGCTCTCTCGCCTTACAGTAGTCCTCGTCTGTTGACACCACGTACTAGGTTGAACCTGGTTATCCGAGCCCTTTTGCTTGGGGGCACGTCCGACAGCCAGCCAGTTCACCCCAAGTTCGCCTCCGGGCGCACAGAAAGTTTCTGAGGATGAATATGAAAAAAGCATTGCTAGGTTTAGGTTTGGCTTTGACACTGATGCTTCCACTTTTCGCGCAGGACAAGGAAAAGGATCGCGTGGAAAATGCTGGGAAAGTGATGCAAGAAATTATCGCGGCGCCGGACGGTATTCCGCAGGACGTACTCGACAAGGCCGATTGCGTAGTGATTTTGCCTTCCGTGCTGAAGTTCGCCGTTGGCATCGGCGGCAGCTACGGTCGCGGCGTGATGACCTGTCGCGGCGGCAAGGAGTTTAAGGGTCCTTGGAGCGCTCCTGCCATGATGGCGCTTGAGGGCGGCAGCGCTGGCTTGCAACTGGGCGGCAATGCCACAGATTTTATCCTTTTACTCATGAGCCCACGTTCGGCTTCCAGTATTCTGACGAGCAAGGTCAAGATTGGCGCGGATGCATCAGCGGCAGCCGGTCCGGTTGGACGTACGGCTTCGGCGGAGACCGATGTAACGATGCGCGCCGAGATTCTTTCCTACTCCCGCGCTCGCGGACTTTTCGCAGGAATCTCGCTCGCGGGATCCACACTGCGTCCGGATAACGGCGCCAACAAGAACCTATACGGCAAGGACGAGTCCGCCAAGGCCATCGTTTTCGACAAAGCCGTGCCCGTCCCAGCGTGCGCCAAGACCTTGCTCGCGACCCTAACCAAAGCTTCGCCTGTCAACAAGTCCAAGTAAGACGTTCACTCCTTTGCGTATCGAAAACGGCCAGTCGTAAGGAACTGGCCGTTTTTTTGCATTCGTCTGGAGGTTTGTTTGCTCCTCGCTTGTCAAACGGAACCTCTACCCGTAAAGTGATAGGCGATACGCAGTCCGGGCCAGAGAATGACTCGCCGAAAAATTACGAAGAGCGCTCCCGAGCGCACAAAAAAGAGCTCCCGCAAGAAAATTTCAACCTTTCCCGCTGATTCTGGTGAGAGGTTTAAAAAGCTCGTCGAGGTAATGGCTCGTCTGCGTGCTCCGGGTGGTTGTCCTTGGGACCGCGAGCAAACGCATGCCACCCTGCGCACGTATCTTATCGAAGAAGCCTATGAGGTTTTAGAAGCACTGGACACGCGCGATGATTCCAAATTCGCCGAGGAACTGGGCGATCTGCTTCTCCAGATCCTTTTCCATTCGCAAATTGCCAGCGAAGAAAATCGCTTCAGCATCATCGAGGTTATTGGCCAGGTTTACGAGAAAATGATTCGCCGACATCCCCATGTCTTTGGCGAAATACATGCGAAAGACTCCGCCGAAGTCCTTCGCAATTGGGAGATGATCAAAGCCGAAGAACGGCGCAAAAAAGGGAGTGCGGTTTCCAGCAAATCTCGACCCGCGTCAATTCTGGATGGCGTTCCACGGGGTCTTCCCGCGCTTCTAGCGGGCTTCCAGCTCACGCGCAAGGCTGCCCGCGTCGGTTTTGACTGGCACAATATCGACGGTATTTTTGATAAGTTGCACGAAGAAACCAAGGAGCTTCGCCGTGCGCTGAAAAATGGCAAGTCGGCTGAAATCGAAGGCGAACTTGGTGATATCCTCTTCGTTGCCGTTAACCTCGCTCGCTTTCTTGAGATCGATCCGGAAATCGCCATGACCAAGGCCAATGCAAAATTTGCCGGCCGCTTCCAGGAAATGGAGCGCATCGCACGCGACAACGGCACCACGTTTGACAATATTCCTCGGCCAGAGATGGAAGATCTCTGGAAAGATGCCAAGCGCAATCTCCGCTTTCGCGCGAAAGCAAATTGAATCATGGCTCCCGACATCATCGTTCGCAAATGCTCCACTCTCGAGGAGTTTCACCGCTGCGTCGATATCGAGCGCGAGATCTGGAATGAAAGCGACTTGGAAACAGAACCCTACGTCACCTTTGTCGTAGCGGCCCAGACCGGCGGCCAGGTTCTTGGCGCGTTCGATGGTGACACCATGGTCGGCTTTACTTTGGGTCTTGTCGGACTCCGCGAAAATGTTCCCTACATCCACTCTCATATGACCGGTGTTCTGCCTTCCCATCGAGATCGCCGGGTCGGTCGCCTCTTGAAACTCTTTCAGCGCGATGAAGCTCTACATCGTGGGATTCGCCATGTGGAATGGACCTTCGATCCGCTCGAGACCCGTAACGCGCATTTCAATTTCAACCGCCTCGGTGCCATCTGCCGCAAATTCATCCCGAATTGCTATGGCGTCACAAGCAGTCCGCTCCATCGTGGCTTGCCCACCGATCGTCTGCTTGTCGACTGGCAACTGGATACCAAGCGCGTCGTTGCCGCCATCAATGAACTTGTTCGTGATCCGGTCGAAGGCCCCGCCACGATCCACCTGCCATCGGAACTGGAGGAATGGAAGAAGGATAACCCCGAGCGCTTGGAAGCGGAACAAACCCGCATCCGTGAGGAATTTTTGCACTGGTTTCGGAAAAGCTATGCCGTTACCGGCGTCCGCTTCACGCTTACTGGTGCGGACTATTGCCTCGCTCCCTGGAGCGATTTTTAATTCACGAAACGAGGAACCGCCCGCATGCGACTGCGTGAGATGACCCTCCGCGAAATACACTTGAAGCTTCTTCACCCGTTTGAAACCAGCATGGACCGCGTTACCGATCGGCGGATCATTCTCGTCGAAGCCGACCTAGATGGTGTGATCGGGTGGGGCGAGTGCACCGCAGGCGAAAATCCGTTCTATAGTCCCGAAGACACCGCAACCTGTTGGCACATCCTGAAGAATTACATTTGGCCCATGCTCAAAGGCCGGGAGTTCGAATCAGCGGAGGATATCTGGGGAATGCTCGGACAAGTGCGTGGCCATAACATGGCTAAAGGAGCACTTGAGGTGGCTGTCTGGGATGCCGAGGCCAAGCAAAGAAGTGTTTCGCTTTCCGAACTCTTGGGGGGAACGCAATCAGAAATCGCCTGTGGCGTCTCGATCGGCATTAAAGAAACACTTGAGGATCTTGTCGCTGCCGTGAGAACGGAACTCTCCGCGGGGTACCAGCGAATTAAAATTAAAATCAAGCCTGGTAAAGATTTACTCCTCGTACAACGCCTCCGCCAAGAATTCCCCCGCATCCGACTGTCCGTTGACGCCAACTCCGCATATCGTCGCGAAGATATCGACCTTCTGAAACAAATGGATGCCTACTACCTCATGATGATCGAACAACCGCTCGGCTGGGACGATCTGTACGGCCACGTCGAAATCCAGAAAGCCCTGGAAACTCCCATCTGCCTCGACGAGTGCATCCATACCTACGAGCAAGCCGAAGCCGCCATCCGACTGGGCGCCTGCAAAATCATCAATATCAAACTCGGTCGAGTCGGTGGGTTTCACGAAGCCAAACGCATCCACGATCTCTGTCAGAAAAATAGGATTCCGGTTTGGTGTGGCGGCATGTTGGAATCAGGAGTGGGCCGTGCCCACAACATCGCCCTCTCCTCGCTCCCGAACTTTACTCTCCCCGGAGACGTCAGTGCTAGCGCCCGTTACTGGCCCGAAGATATCATCGACCCGGAAGTCACGGTCAGCTCGCAGGGGACCATCACCGTGCCGAATGCCCCCGGTCTCGGATTTGAACTTCGTCCTGATCGCATCGACTCCCTTACCCATCGCCAAGAACGTCTGGTTTGAGACTCTTGGCCCGAGAGGTTGCACGGCGCTACCCGGTGTTTCGGCTGACCCCTTTCTGGTTAGGAGGAAACTGGCGCGGAATCCAGGACTTCTCTGATTTTCTTGGCCAAGCTTGTCGGGGAAAACGGCTTCTGCATGTAGGCAATCCCGCGGTCGCGTATCTCCTGCCGCACCACCGAATCGTCGATGTAACCCGACATGAACAGCACCCGCATCTGTGGATGGAGGGCTGTCAGTCGTTTGGCGAGCTCCGGTCCGGTCATCTCTGGCATGATCACATCGGTCAGCAGCAACTGAACTCCGCCAGGTTGTGACTTGCAGATGGTTTCTGCTTCCTGCGGATGTCGCGCGGCCAGCACGGAATATCCTTGAGACGCAAGCACCGCTCGTACCAACTCGCAGACCGCGGCGTCGTCTTCGACCAGCAAAACTGTCTCGCCACCGTGAAGATGGCCCGTGCGCTCACCTTCGGAGACGGACAATTTCGCCGGAGACTGGATTCGCGGAAGAAAAATATGAAAACTGGTTCCCAGCCCAGGTGCGCTCTCGAACGTCACGAACCCCCCCGCTTGCTGCACGATTCCGTAGACTGTGGATAATCCTAGTCCGGTGCCTTTGCCTGCGGGTTTGGTCGTGAAGAATGGCTCGAAAATGTGCGATTGCGTGGAACTTGTCATTCCTACGCCTGAGTCGACGACGAGTAGCTCCACATACTCCCCTGGTTTGAGATCGTTTTGACCCTTTGCTCCCGCGTTCCCGACCCTGCTCCGCCTGGTCTCGATGGTTAGTTTTCCGCCTTCCGGCATGGCATCCCGAGCATTCACCGCGAGGTTCAAGATAATCTGTTCCATCTGGCCGGAGTCGGCCAGCACCGTCCCGAGATCAGGTTCCAGTTTCGTGGAAATCTCGATATCTTCACCGATCAAGCGGTGCAGCAGTTTTTCGATCCCGGTCACCACTTCGTTCAGATTGAGGTGCGTCGGCTGTACGGTCTGTTTGCGGCTAAAAGCGAGGAGCTGACGGGTGAGGGAGGCTGCGCGTTCTGCTGATTTTTGGATCTGCTCTACATGAGCAGCAAGTTTTGGTTCAGCTTGCAGCGCATCCGCGAGCACGGAACTGTAGCCGCTAATCACCATGAGGATGTTGTTGAAGTCGTGTGCTACCCCGCCTGCAAGGGTGCCAATTGCCTCCATCTTTTGCGATTGCCGCAGTCGTTCTTCAATTTCGCGATATTTCGTGATGTTCCGGGTGATCCCAATGATGCCGATGATCTTGCCAGCTGTATTGCGATAGGCCGCGCGCGTCACCAGGAAATGTTCCGTTACACCCTCGTGGGTCATCTGAAAATCCACAGTGGTGCTTTCTCCGCTCTCCAGAATCGATTGGTCCGTGGCTGTTAATTTCCGAGCCGATTCAGAATCGGTTAACGCAAAGGCCGTCTTTCCCACAATCTGTTCGATCGGTCGTCCGAAGAACTTTGCAACCGCTTTATTTACAATCAGATACTTCCCTTCGATATCTTTGACGAAGATCGCCTCGCCTGCCCCTTCAAATACCGACTTCAGTAATGCCGTTTTTTCTTCAAGCGCTGCATCCGATCGCAACTGTTTGCGTTCCGTTAGAATAATTCTCGCGCCCGAACATGCAAACGATGAAATGACGGCCACCGTAGCGATCAGAAACTGCTGTTCGGCGATATGCGCCGCCATCAACAACACAGCCATTGGAAAAAACAGCGGCACTAATTTCAGCAATACGCGTAAGGCTGGGCTTGGTGATTTGCGCTGTTCCGGCCAAAACCATTGTTTTTCTTGCTCTTTGCTGGGGGCGCTGGCGATCAGGACAATGGCCACGACAAAGGCCAGGCTCCAGGGAATATCCCACAGTGTTCCGGGCCTCAATCGTTCATAAACCTGAAGATACAGGTAGGGGCATTCGGCTACGGAATAGACGGTCAGGAAAATTGTGGTGCGTCCAAACAAGCTTCGGACTTGTTTGTCTTGCGTATTGAGAGTGCGGTAGGCAAAGCAAGCGATCAGGAACAGGTCGCGGATGCAACTGACCAGCAGCGCGAGCTTCTCGACTGAAATTGCATTGGATTGCCAATGCCCGGGAACTTCGAACACAAACAGATAAAGCGATACCACCAGAATGCCGACTTGCGCGAAATCCAGCCATTGCGCCCATTCGATTTGCTGCGATTCCGCAGTGGGATCAAGGAATAACACCAGGAAAATAGGCGTGGTCCACAGGAAGTAGAGCAAGTCGCTCGGCCACGGCTGATCGAGTGGTTTCTGCAGGATCGCGTCGTAGAAAGTGGCCATGGCTTGCGCCAGGATCCAAAGAGAGAATGCCCCGACATGAAAGCGCCAGAAGGTGCGGGTAAACCCCTCTGACCGCTTCGCCGCGTGCAACGCTGCCCAAACTGTGACGATTCCCAAACCGAGCTGAAGCAACCCCCCCGTCAATGGCACAGATAGCTGATAGGAGACTGTCTCGAGCAGCAAAACGTGAAGGACAAAGAGAACCAAGGCCAGGCCTGGAAACAGCCACCAGGCCGAGCTGCGAGTGTTGGGTCGATCCACGTACGTTCTCCACTCTACTGTTGTCCAGCAAGTTGCTATTTTCCGCTATAGGAGGGGGAACACAAAATAGGCAGTTGCCGCGCGGTGTGTATTGGAGAAGTGCACGTTTGTGCATCACGATTCAGGTTGTAACGGGTATGACAACATGCCGCTGCCGTCCGGCTCAGCTGAACCGCGTTGTTGTGGCTTTCTGGCCAGAGACACCACCTCTCGGGCCAACTCCAGGCCGGTGTCTCTCGCGATGCTGCTTTTCTTCTTCCTAACTTCGATAATGAAACAGGCGGCGGACTGTCGCCTTCAGGCGACAAAGTGAGCCTGCACCACTTGATCAAATGACCAGATGTGTGGCAGATTCCAAAGGACAGTCGGTACGTCAAGCACGCAGGAGCCGTCTTCAACCTGTCGTACCGCTGCCCGAGACAGATGCTGCCGTAGGTATCGACGTTGGTCTGTCGTCCTTTGCAACGTTGTCCGATGGTAGCGAAATTGCGAACCCGAGGCTGTACCACCAAGCGCAGATGAAACTTCGCCGTGTTCAGCGTCGTGTAGCCCGCCGCAAGAAGGGGTCGCAGCGTCGTCGCAAAGCCGTGGTGCTGCTGCGTAAGATTCACCAGCATATTTTTAATCAGCGCAATAACCACCAGCACAAACTAGCTCGTAA
>DATFZN010000165.1:0-28939 GCA_035314425.1 Candidatus Acidiferrum sp.
TCTCGAATGACGTCGAGCGCACCATGCTCTATGAAGAAACCCGACAAGCGTATGAAAACCTCCGCCGCACGCAAGAACAGTTGCTACATAGTGAAAAGCTCGCTGCCGTTGGCCAGCTGATTTCCGGTGTGGCCCATGAATTGAATAATCCACTCACCGCCATTCTTGGCTATAGCCAACTGCTCACTGCGAGCGGGCAAGTTGGCCCTCAGGCCCTGGGCTATACCGAAAAACTCTACAAACAAGCCCAGCGTACCCACCGAATCGTGCAGAATCTCTTGAGTTTCGCACGCCAACACAAGCCCGAGCGCATTCCGGTACAGCTGAATGCCGCGATCGAAGATACCCTGGCGTTGCGCGATTACGACTTGCGGATGAGCAAGATTCGCTTGCATCTCGATCTGGCCCCCGACCTTCCGGAGGCACCGGCCGACCCGCATCAGTTCCAGCAGGTGTTCCTGAACCTGATCAACAATGCTGTCGACGCCATACTCGAAAAGAGCGAAGAAGGCGACCTGTGGGTGCGTACGGGTGTCGATCGGGACACACTCTTCGTGGAGTTTACCGATAGCGGATCAGGCGTAAAGGACCCTTCGCGTGTGTTTGATCCCTTTTACACCACAAAGCCCGTCGGGAAGGGAACTGGTCTCGGACTAAGCATTTGCTACGGAATCGTAACAGAACACGGTGGAACCATTCGGGTGAGAAACGCTCCGCCACGCGGCGCTACGTTCCGGATCGAGTTGCCCATCACGAAAGATTTAAACCTCGTAGACGGAAAACTGCCAGGTTTGACCGCCCCCCTCCTCTAGGATCAGAAACAGTTCAGGCGGGCCAGCAAAGAGAAAATCGCGAATTTCCCGCAACTTTCCCGACTGGGCGATAGGCCAGGGGCGACGTTTCGCGTTCCGGCCAGCACTCGTGACCACGTAAGCGCAATGGAAATCCTAAGGCTCGGACTTGAGCCTTCAAGACGTAACGAAACCTGATGTAAGGGTATGCGTGTCTTCAGAAGCCGCCTCGTTCACGAGGCGGAGTATGTCACTCTTCGCTCTTGTTTCGACTCCCCCACTGTGAAATTCTTTGTGCTAACTCTCTCTCGAAGGAGGATGCGTGTCGCCAGAAAGCTATCTTGTGCGCCACGTCATGAGCCGTCCGCCGATCACCGTGGAGCCATCCACTTTGCTTTTGGATGCCGCGCTAACCTTGCGCACTGGTGCAATCCGCCATCTTCCCGTAGTCGAGAATGGTAAGCTTGTTGGCTTGTTGACCGATCGCGACATCCAGCGTTGCGCTCCTTCACGCCTTATTCCGATCACCGAGGATGGCTACAATCAGGTCTTTGCCGATACCACCGTCGCTCGAGTTATGACCCGCGAACCGCTTTCCGTTGCGCCGGATTTGGCGCTTCCGGCCGCGATCGCTCTCATGCAGCAATCTCGGTATGGCTGTCTTCCCGTCGTTGAAAATGGCGAACTCGTCGGCATCCTGACCCGCAGCGATCTGGTCGATATCCTGCACCGCCTCTTGTCGGATCAAAATCCCATTCGATATACCGAGGAGTCCTGATCCCCTTGTTGGACTAGCCTGAAAGGCAACCCACAACGAATCTGTTATCCTGCTTTTCTATGCTTTTTCGAACCCAATTCCTTTGTTTTCGGCTTCGGATCATAATTTTTTCCTGGTTGCCGCTATTTCTGGCTGCTCATCTGGGCGCCCAGCAGAGTGTCGCTCCTCCGTCCCCGCCACCTACGGTAAACAACAATGCGGAATTTATGGCGGCTGCCGACGAAGTGCTCGAGCAGATGAGCGAAATTACCGGCTGGAAGCTCAAATCACCTCTGAAGAGATCCATCCGGTCGCGTGATGAGATTCATGCCTACGTTCTTCGTCAGATGGATGACGAAAAGGATGCCAAGGAGCGCTACGCTTCTACGCGCAGCGCGCAAGCGTTTGGCCTCATTCCAAAAGGATTCGATCTGGAAACTTTTCTGGTTGATCTCCTTACCGAACAAGTGGCAGGGCTTTACGATCCCAAAGCACACGAATTTTATATCGCCGATTGGATCGAGCCGAATGAGCAGCGCATGGTTATGTCCCACGAACTGACCCACGCGCTCGAGGACCAGCAGTTTCAGATTGAAGAGTGGGTGAAAGCGGCCCGCCCGAACGACGATGCGGAAATGGCGCGTGAAGCGGTTCTCGAAGGTAGTGCCATGGCCGCTATGCTCGAGTACATGCTGCAAGAAAAAGGGCTGAAGCTCGAGGACCTTCCAGATATCGATCCATCGGTGTTCGTGGGTGACCTCACCGAGACACCACTCATGAAACGAGCCCCTCCGTTTATTAAAGATTCGCTGATTTTTCCCTATTTCAGCGGACTGACATTTTCCATGATGATTCTGAAATCCAATGGCTGGCACGGCTTCTATTCTGTTTTTGATAAGCCGCCCGCCAATACCCAGCAAATCATGCATCCAGAACTCTATCGCGCAAACACCGTACCGAAGCCATTGAAACCGGGGCTCCCTGAGAATTTTCTTGACGCCAACTGGACATTGCTTGAAGAAAATTCCATGGGGGAGTTCGGCTGGCAGGAAGTGTTGAAGCAATTTCTTCGGGATGACCGTGCGAAAAGGCTTGCCGCAAATTGGGCCGGCGATGTCTATGCCACGTACGAACAGAAGGACACCAAGAAAACCTTGCTGGTCACGCGAATCCGCTGGTCGAGCGAAGAAACAGCGGCGCGCTTTTTTGGGCAATACTCCGAAGCTCTCGAGAAAAAACACGCCGAGCGCAGCAATCTATTGCGTCAGCCAAATTTCTTTTCGTTTAATACACCAGATGGAGGCGTGTTCCTGCGTTGCTTGAAGGAGCAGTGCGTCACCCTGGAAGGCGGCGACCGCAGTCTATTTCGGAAATGGATGACCTCACTCGGCTGGTCCGCTTTCCCTGGCGACCCCAATAAGTCGGATACCAGTTTGACTACCCAACTTCTCGACTGACTGCCCTTTGGATTGACGAGTTTGCCATTTCGTAGGGCCAGGGACCGTCTTTGAGGTTCAAATCGCCTGGGCTCCTCCCTGCACCCTTTGCTCGGTCTTCCATTCCGGCGCTGTCTTTTGAGGTAATTTCTTCTCTAATCGCGCCAACCTCTGCCCAAACTCTTTCGCCACACGTTC
The DNA here is from genome assembly GCA_035314425.1 of Candidatus Acidiferrum sp. Lineage (GTDB taxonomy): Bacteria > Acidobacteriota > Terriglobia > Acidiferrales > UBA7541 > Acidiferrum. Next base: position 3,183 of record DATFZN010000165.1, read on the forward strand.
CAATCGTGCGGCTTCAAACGGATCCCGGCACAGTTTCCGTGCTCGTGCCGCCTTGGCTGCTCCGAGTTGTGCATATTCGGCCGCGCGCGCCCAATCCTTCACTCGATGCTCGTAATAGATTGCCAGCTGTTTGCAAGCTACCATGCCATCCTTGGGGTCACTTACCAATTCTTCCCACAGGAGAGCTGCGGCAAGCCACTCTCCGCCGCTCTTCGCCAGTAGCGCCAACTCTTTCCTAGCCTGCGACCGCAAGGCCGGGGGCAATCCTGCCTCTAGCGCTTTCCTGTAGAGGGAATACGCGCGACGCTTTTCTCCACGTCTGTTCAGGAATCGAGACACCCCGAACAAATCCTGCGAATCTACTTCCAGCAAATTTGGCTCTCGTTCCTCCAGCAGTTCGTTGATTTTTCCGTAAAGTGCCGCGAGCCCGCGTAAGTCCATGGCATTGTGCTTCACCACGCCAGCCAGCGGGTCGGCCGCACCGCTCCGCAAATAATCGAAATAATACTGTGGAATTAAGGCGGAGGAAATGTCATCGCCTCGATGCCACCCAAGCCGCTCGGCGTCCAATACCTGCCGTTCCAATTCCACCAGGCGCACGGAGCCCAGTCGCAGTTTCCAGAACGCCCTTGCCGGGTGCAGCAAATCCAGATGAGCCATCAACTTTGGCATTGCAATCTTTCGCGTCATCGTAAAACGGCTCTGCAGCAGCGGCCAATCGAACGATTTCCCGTTGAAGGTTACCAGTACCGGACGCTCTTCGAGTCGCAGAGCAAGCTCCTGTAGCGCGGAATGCTCTTCGGAAAAATCCCGCAAGAAGAGCTGTTCAACCTGCAACCCACCTGCATCCCACCATGCGAGCCCGATCAGAAACGCATAGGTGCCTGTGCCCCCGGCCAATCCAGTGGTTTCCGTATCCAGAAATAGCCATTTCTGGGGGTTTTCAAGGGCAGCACGCGTTCGCAGCGCCACAGTTTCGTCTCGATCGTGAGGAAACAGTGGGCCGCTTGCTCCGGGCGAATTCGATAAACAGCGGCCATTCACTCGAGAAAGTAATTCGAGGGCTACCTCTGATGGCTCGCAAAATTCGGGGGTTCGATACCAATTCCGTATGGCTAAGTGCTCACCAAAATCATTCCGCGCAATTCCCGCACCCAACAACCGGCCAACAAGGTCAGTGTCATCGATCGACCGCAAGCTCGTGTCGCGGGGCACGACGACGCGGGCTGGCTTCAGCGCTGCCAATCTCGCGAATTTGTCCGCGGTAATTTTCATCTGTGCTAGCCGATCTTTCGTTCGGTCAATTCCGTCCGGATTGTCATTCGCACAACCGGTCCAAAATTGCCAGCGCCGATTCCTTCGCCTTGGGCGCTAAATCTCCTGCAGGCCCCACGCAAGACGGGCAACCTGCCTCGCACGGGCACGCTTGGATCAATTCACGCGTTTTTTCCACCAACAACCTGTGTGCCCGAAACAACGGTTCCGAAAACCCTATTCCACCGGGATACGCGTCGAACAGATACAAATTTGGCTCAAAAAATTCCTGAGCATTTGCCCCCATCGCTTCTGCCATTCCGACAGGCGTCAGCGCATCGGTCTCCGCGCCAGGGGCAGGCGGCTTCTCGCCAATCGCCGTGCCCAAATCGCGCCCATCGCACATCAACAGCAACGTGGCCACTGATTCCAGGGCATGCAGCAACCCAAACATGCCGGATTGCCGCTCGCTAATCGAATAGGGAAGTGACTGAAGCAATGCTCTCTCCAGCGTAATCCAGTACGAAGTCGTGTGCATTTCGTTCTCGGGCAATTCCAGTTGTCCCGCGCCGACATTTTCGTTGGTGAAAAACTTAATTTTCTTAAAGCCCACTACCTGCGAGCGCACCAATACATCACCATGCGACCGCCAATGGCACAGAGACACTCCTCCATGTTCTCCGCTTACCCTTTCTGGTATTTGTTTCTGCGAGTCGGCAATCTCTAGTACCCGCACTTGGGTGTAGCGGATCGCGTCGGTGTAGTAATCCACGTCGACTTGCTTTACGTAGGCCTTGCGCTCCTTAAAATCCAGATGCTCGACGTGGTATTGCTGCCCCCCATGGATATAAATGGCCTTTTCGTGCACGGTGGTCAGCGCGCTGACAAAATCCACTTCGCCAATCACGAGTGGCCTCCCAGTGATATCAACAATGATGAAATTGTCGCTGGTGACCGAGCGCAAACTGATCGTGTCCGCAGGGTAGGCCTCATGCGTCCAATGATAGTTTTCCCCTGCAAGATGGAGGTATCCCGCTTCCGCCAATCGTGCGCACAGATCGGGCACGTCTACATCTCCGAATTGCTCCGCTGGCCCGATTGGCAGTTCAAATGCCGCGCATTTCAAATGATTGATCAGCACTTCCAGGTTGTCTGGCTGAATAAACGCCTGCTCCGGAGTATTGCCGAAAAAATAATCCGGATGCCGCACAATAAATTGATCCAGTGGAGCGGAAGAGGCCACCAGCACCGCGCAAGAACTCCCGCTCCGCCTACCCGCACGCCCGGCTCGTTGCCAGGTTGCCGCAATCGTGCCCGGATAACCGGCCATTACCACGGCGTCCAGTGATCCCACATCAATCCCCAACTCCATCGCCGAGGTGGTGACCACCCCGCGAATCTTTCCGTCGCGTAATCCGCGTTCAATCTCTCGCCGTTCCGTCGGCAAATACCCGCCGCGATAACCGCGAATTGCTTCAGGCTTTCCCGGAAGGCGTGGGTTGGCTTGTTGCAGATACGTCAGCATTAACTCGGTATGTAAACGCGAGTTGGCAAACACCATCGTCTGCAGATCGTGCCGTAAGAATTCCAGAGCCACCCGCGAACTCTCGTTCATATAACTTCGGCGAATTCCCAGTGCTCGATTCACCACCGGCGGGTTATAGAATACAAACGTCTTTTCCGCCGCGGGTGCCCCGTTCGCCGCCAGCACTTCCACGCCGGTCTCAAGTAATTTCGCAGCCAACTCGCCGGGATTCGCGATGGTGGCCGAGCAGCAAATGAATTGTGGCGTGCTGCCATAAAATTGCGCAATACGCCGCAACCGCCGCAAAATGTTGCACAAGTGGCTGCCGAAGACTCCGCGGTAAGTGTGGAGCTCATCGAGCACGATGTATTTCAAATTTTCAAATAGCCTGGTCCAGCGGGTGTGGTGCGGCAGAATTCCCGTGTGCAGCATGTCGGGATTCGTCAGAACGATGTGGCTCCGCTCGCGGATGGCTTTCCGCGCATCGCTCGGGGTATCTCCATCATAGGTAAATACCCCGAAACGATTTTCCAGCCGTTGATTCAAATCATGCAATTCCGCCAACTGGTCCTGCGCCAAGGCCTTGGTGGGGAAAAGGTACAACGCGCGGGTATCGCCGTTGACGAGGATCGCATCCAGCACCGGCAGGTTGTAGCACAACGTTTTCCCCGAAGCTGTCGGCGTTACCACCACAACATTTTTCTGGCCATGCACCGCTTCGGCCGCTGCTGCCTGGTGCGAATAAAGTTGTCGAATTCCTTTGCCGTTATATGCTGCTCGCAGCTCTGCCTGGATCCACTCCGGGAAATCGGCCCACTGGGCCTCTCTTGCCGGATAATGGCGCACAGCCGTCAGCATCTCTCCCGCACTGTCGCGTGCGGCCAAGCCAGCAAGCACTTGATCGATGCGCGCGAGGCTGGTCGAGCCGCGATTTGGGTCCGGGACAGCGGGTTTGGCAAAGCGCACCGCAAGAGATTCGGGCATGATGGAGGCTCCAGTCATTCGCCTTTTGTTCGCCAAGACTAGCATGTCGCGAGGGAGCAAACAACTCTCAATTGGCGCTGAGGGATTATCCTTGAGGCTCTCTCTACCAGTGCCAGCGCATTTAATCGAATCGAACGCTCCTGCTGGCCAAGTGCCGCACGCCGCGAGCAAGACGGTCCGCGGCCCACACCAAGACGACATTGAACTCCCGGCAATGAGCGGTTTTGTTCTAGTGTTGAGACTCGTGAATCTCGCTTTTCCTGATTTGCTTTCAGGAGCCATGGTGAGGAGCAATTTCCTTTTTGCCGGGCAGCAACCGTTGACCGGGAGAAGCAGAGCGATCAGTCTCGGCCTTGTTTGAGAACCTCGTAGAGATAAGCGAAATCCCACTGCCTCGTTCACGAGGCGGAGTATGTCACTACGGCAGTACCTTCAGCATGAGCACGGAATGCGGAGCCACTCTTGCCTGGTAGCTCCCGGCGAACGAACCTAAATCCTGGTGTTCCCACAGATCGCGTACCTTCGCGGAAAGATGCCCGGGATAAGCCAGTTGCTCCCAGCTCACAGCGATTTCCGCTTCGCGGGTGCCACGATTCAGCAGAATCACCGCGCGCCCGCCGCCGAGTAAAGGTCGGGCCCACACTTCCGAGTCACCCTGTTTGCCGACGCGACGGCCAACTTGTCCCAGCCTATCCTGATCAACGTCAATCACTTCCTGATTCTCCAATATTTCCTTGATTTCCCCGGACATTGAGCGCACATCATTCCCGGCCATCAACGGGGCCGCTAGGATAGCCCACAAACTGAAGTGTGCCTTGTATTCCGATGTGGTCATTCCTCCGTTGCCGATTTCGAGCATGTCGGGATCGTTCCAGTGTCCTGATCCGGCAAACGATTCCAAGCCAACCTGCTCGTCTACAATTGCCAACATTCCATTTTCACAGCAGTTCCCATCGGGCCACTTTTTTTGCCTTCCCACCTGTCGCTGATATCGCCGGTGGTACGCCACAAATTCCCAATTCCCTTTCCCCATAGCCACGGTTTCGCGGTCCCCCATTCACACATGCTGAACACAATTGGACGGCCCGTAGACAAGAGAGCATTGCTCATGGTCGTATACGCTTCCTGGGCGTTGCGCGTAGCGGTATTGCACCAGTCATACTTCAGATAATCCACGCCCCATTTTGCGTACTGCAGGGCGTCCTGATACTCGTGTCCTTGGCTGCCGGGTCGTCCCGCACACGTTTTTGTACCCGCGTCCGAGTAAATTCCAAACTTTAGACCCTTTCGATGGACATAATCCGCAACTCCCTTAATCCCGGAAGGGAATCGCTGGGCGTCGGCGACGATATTGCCTTCTTCGTCGCGCGCTACCTGCCAGCAATCATCGATCACCACGTACTGATAACCAGCATCTTTCATTCCATTTGCGGCCATTGCATCCGCAACTGTCTTGACCAAGTCCTCGCTAACGTTGCAGGCGAATTTATTCCAACTGTTCCACCCCATCGGTGGAGTCTGCGCTAGCGAATCCCGCTCCAATTGCGCAAGGATCATCGATGGGACGAGCATCCATAAAGCCAAAATAATCGCCAGTCGATTCATTGCCTACCTCAGAATTTGTGGTGGCTGAAATTCAGGTCAGCCAGTCTAGGTTTGTGCAGCGACCGCTTTCTTTACCGATCTTTCCAATACGTGAAGCGCCAAGGCCTGGTTCGCTTGGGTCCAGGCCAGCGGCGTGTGGGCGTTCGCAACATATCTCCCCTGCTTCAGGAAGTAAAGCTCAGGGCAATGTCCAGCAGCGGTGATCTGGCCCAAGGAACGATTAAAATAATGGATTTGTTTCCGGTAGCTCGCTTGATCACCAGGATTTAACAGATATCGCTCGCCATAAATAATCGAAAGCACTGGATCAAAGATGCACCATTGCGCTTCACAGTTCGGCTGCAGAAATGCGTCGCGGAACTCCAAGCGGTCGCTGAAATCCGTGCTCATCTGTCCCGGAGCAAACCACTCGTCAAAATCCTGGCAAAAGTAGGAATCGTTTGCGTAGCGCTTAATTCCGATTTCGCCTTTCAGACGTGCCTGAACCAGGTTCAGAATCGCATCCTGCAACGGGCCTGAACGCACCACATGTAAGGGGTGAATCAGAAAGAGCAGAGCGGAATCGACCATGCGCTCTGGCGGCGCTTCAAAGGGTAAGGTCGCTTCCAGTCGTACCCGCCCTTGCTTGACGAGCTTTTCGAGTTTGGTCGTTTCTTCAATCGAAAACTTCCTGACACCTTCCGCTTTTTTCTCCTCCGCTGATTGTGCGAACTTCAGCAGCTCTTCTAACCCAGCGAGGACGGCTCCCACGCTGGAATTATTGGTTTTTCTTCCTTCTTCCCACGCGCCACTGTCTTTGTCTTGCCAGTATTCGATGGCTTCAAAATATTCGGGAAACAGGCGATAGATCGCCCAATCCTCCGGGGTCATCGCCAGATCTCCTGAATTTGCTAGCAAAAACCGGAACCACAGGGCTTGCCCCAATGCGTCGTTCTGTGCGTGAGCCCATTTTTCGGGCAGTTCCCACAGACTTTGTGCTGTAAAACGAATGTGCGGTCTCCGGTTAGCGTCTTCCTTCAGCACGCCCACCGGATCATCAATAATTTCACGGAAGCGGGGCTTCTGTTTCTCAAAAAACTTTGTTAATCCGTTCATGCAGGCAATCGCCGGAGCCAGTATTCCTCTCTCACGAAACGAATTTGCGACCATGATATTGTCGCGAACCCACACGTTTTGATAACCGGTAACTGAATCCGGCGATTGATTGCCGCTTGCCGCGTACAGTCCGTGCGCGATTGCACGGATCTTATGCGAACCTTTTAGGGCGAGTTGCTCGCTGATCTTGCTGACCAGTTCCGGCGTGTAATTCTCCCTAATCAGATGCGCAAACGACCCCGCTTCAGGCATACATTCCACTTTTCACCTTCACGATCGAAATTCTATCATTGCCGCCATCGTTCGACCGGCCAACACGCCGACCTTCAGTGGGTATGACTTACTGCCGCATTTTCCGCGTCCTGTGCCCAAGTGGAAAATGGCGGGAACAGAACATTCTCCCTCGGTGTCCTATCCAATGGCGTCGGTCCGACGTATCTTCATGGCAGGGCACGTCCTACACGCCCAACTGTTCTTGCGCAATTCGCCGCCTCGAGGAGCGCTGGTCTGATGATGATGGAGGAAACTGGGTCGCGCGGCAAAGAACGTCGGCGGGCCCCGCGTTACAATTTTCAAGCAGGTTTAGAAATTGAATGGGGTTCGGCTCGCTTGAAAGGGCGCACCCGCGACATCAGCGCCGGGGGCATGTATATCGAATCAGAGGATGTACTCTGGGTGGGAGCGGGCTTTCGCGCTCGCCTAATTGCCGAACGCGCCCTCTGGTTGGACTGTTCGGTAAAGCGTGTGGAACCCGGACGGGGGATGGGCGTCACGATCGCCGTTTCTGCAGATCAGAACCAGAAGCATTTTGAAGATCTGCTCGCTAAACTTTCAACTGCGTCGTAAAACCAGCCTTATACTATTTTCATGACCAGATGTCTTGACTGCGGTTCCCAGCGAACCGCTGACCAATGCTCCGTCTGTGGCCTGACTTCTGCTGCTGCCGAACTTGTTTTTCGACGTCGCCTGTTGCGCCAGATGGCTATTTTTCTGGTCGGCTCCCTACTCTTTCCCTATCTCAGCCAGATTTATCCGCCGCTCGATATCGATGCCATGCTGGTTTTTTTTGGTTTGGTGTTTTTCGTCGCACTGGCGCTGGCAATTTTCCTCGATCGGCAGGCACGCGAACGCAAGGATATCGAGATGGCCAGGCATCTTTTCACCGGCCTGCTTCCGATCCCCTTCATTTTTTCGGTCGCCCTATTTCTCAATGGCCGGCTCGATTCGCCGAATAACGTCAAATATCATCCGAGCACCGTCGATAGCCGTTACCAGATGCGGGGCATTATTCGTGGCACCCGCAGGCTATTTGTCTACTCCTGGCGCGAAGGCCATCGCTATGAGCGACTAGCTGTCGATTCCGATGACTTCGATCGCTTTCACGACGGCGACAAGATAGTGGTTGGAGTGGAACCGGGTGCCCTGGGCATTCCCTGGTATTACGGCGTTTATCGACAATGATTTGTGATTAGTACAGCGGTTTGCCGGTTGGCCCCATCGGGATTTGCAGTTCCAGCATATGGCCGGTCTTTCCTAGCCGAAACTGGATTCGATCGACCATTCCGACGTTGCGCTCTTTGAATTCAGGAGTTTCGATCGGCTTATCCGGCACGTCAGCGAGCGACCACTCCACCGCATCTCCTTCGACAGTAATTACTCGAGGATCGATGTCATAGACTTCTTCTTCCGCTACGTCCACGAACAAATACCGTTTCCACAGGCGCACCAACAGCAAACCCCTTTTTTCCCCATGATAAATATTCCAGGAGTTTGGCGCTTTATCGTTAAACTTCACAATTCCAAACTCGATCGAGTGCCACGTTGACTTCTTGCCGTCGGTGTTTGATTTCGCAAAGCAGGGGACACGCATACCCAGGAGCAGAAGGATAACAGCCGAAACTGCACCGATTGCCAGGAATCTACGTTTCACTTCCCCGGTCCGCCGAACCCACATTCTTTCCAAAGCCTCCCCCATTCCCACAATCCGAAGCCAATTCTCGGTGCCACGGGGTGCCCGACTTGCCGCGCCATCATTGCGATTTGTCCCCGGTGATGCGAATCGTGTGCGATCAAGTAACCAACGAATGCCACAACGTCCGGCCGGAAATTCGGAACCTTGCCCCCTGGATCCGCAAGTGCCTGGGCCAGCAATTTCTCGATGCGATTGGCGCTGGCCTTTAATGCAGCCTGCACTTGTCCCCGAGTGGCCTTGTGCGGCTCTAGTTTCCCCGGCATTTTGCGGTTTGATCCGCCGCAGAAAGCCACATCAGTCGGACGTGATGAATATGCACGGCTACATCGGCAATGCTGCGCCCTTTTCCCGTCGGGCAACCCGCCTGCCACGCCCTGTCGCCGATGTTGCTGATCAGAAGTTGATTCGCTCTTTCGTTTATCGCAAAGCTTTGCAGCAGCGATTTCCTGAAGTCCAGTAACACAGGGGACTTGGCTCCGGGCGCTGAAACGGCCTTCATCTGGCCTACCTCGAGTACACTTAAAAAGTGTACGACAGGACCGGGCAGACAGGTAGGCTTTGGGGCAGGCGACCGCCAGAAACGTGCTTGGCCCGCGAGTTAGGAAGCACTACGTGAGGCTCAGCGCGCCTTCGATGGCACCCAGCAGATCCTCATACTCGAACGAGCCATCGTGGCGCTCTCCATTGATGAAGAAGGTTGGCGTGCCGTTCACCCCACTGCGTACACCGCCAGTGAAATCGGCTTTTACCTTGGTGGCAAAGGCTCGTTTTTCGAGTGCTTCCCGCAATGCCTCTGGCGGCAGTTCCAACTGCGTCGCTAATTTCAGATACAAAACACCACTTAAATTCTCCTGATTTTCAAATAGCAAATCATGCATTTCCCAGAATTTATTTTTAGAACCCGCAAATTCCGCGGATTCCGCGGCGGATTCCGCGTGGGGGTGCATCTCGCCGAGCGGGAAATTGCGGAATACGAATCGCAGCCTTTTCCCAAAGTGTTTCTGCACGCGCTTCACGATCGGGTAAGCGCGCCCACAGTGCGGACACTCATAATCGCCGTATTCCACCAAGGTACAAGTTGCAGTCGCAGCTCCTTGCATGTGGTCATGCTCACCAACCGGTACCCTCAAGCTCATCAAAAGTTCTCCTTCTTCCTACTTTGCTAATTTTTCCAGTGCTTCCAGAATTCCATCGGCGCCTGGGTTTACCGCCACCGGAGAACAATAACTCCAGGCAATCACGCCATTCTTGTCGATCACAAACAACGCTCGTTCACAAATTCCATCCTCCGCCCGGTAGGCTTGATAGCTCTTAGCGACTTGGCCTTTGGGCTCAAAGTCCGCCAGCAACGGGAAGTGCAAATGCCGATCCTTTGCAAATGCTTCATGGCACCACACCCCGTCCACCGAGATTCCCAACAATTCAGCGCCAAATTTATGAAATTCGGACAGGATCTCGTTGTACAGCGCCATCTGATCACCGCAGACCGGGCTCCAGTCTGCTGGGTAAAATGCCAGAATCACCGGCTTGCCCCGCAGTTCGCTCAATTTCAATCTCTGATCGGGGGTAACGTGCAGCTCAAATTCCGGCGCTTTTGTTCCGGCACCCAAAATGTTAGGCATTTGGTCCTCACCAGAATGATGTGCAGGTTTAGATACCAACAAAGAAGAGAAGGATATAAGAGACTATGGGATTTTGGGGAATGAAACCGCAATAGGCTATAAGGGCTTCTGTGTAGAATTTGCCCAACTCTGGTTACTGGACGGTAAAAAGCTCATCCAGGCAATTGGGTTTCCTGGCTCGCCACCACTTTCCATCCTCGGTCACTTCTCACATACACATTCATCACCCGGAGTTGCCGTGAGATGCTTGCGCTTTCTAACGTGCCCCGCGCGCTCCACAAGCAGGTAACAACGGCGGTGTTCTGGAAAATTCGCACTCGAATATCGGTGGCCAGGAACGAACTATATTTCACGTTTGAGTTCTCGACGGAGGCAACCAATGCGGTGCGATCCAGAATGTTTCCGGACGGCGATGTTCCTAGAAAATCGTCACTGTAAACCCGATTAAAAAAGCTCCCATTATGCAGTTGCATGGCTCTGGCCGTTTCCTTCTGCAAATTCTCCAATTCCTGGCGCTGAAGCTCCGCATCCGCTGCTTCCAACTTCATCCGCTCCGCAGTGGGCCTGTCGGCATACGGGCTGTCCACGCAGCTCTGGGCCGCCGTCAGAATACTTACAGCCAGGAGCAAGATTACCAAGTTCCTTAGGCTCCGCCATCTCATAGGACACCTCTATGCTGCGTTTGCACCCAAATCATCCGCGTACTTGCGGCCGTATACGGGGTCGCCACGGAACTAACATAGCCCAGTGCCCACCCTGGCGCGGGTGCAGTTGATGTATCTGCTAACCCATTGCGAAGCTGGCCCGTAAGCGCTTCCGCTGCGCGTACTAGGCAAATATCGAAACGTTTTCTGCTTGCTGCACTCAACTCCATATGCCCGTCCGGCTATACTGTTCACCATGAGTTCGAGCGGTTACGTACTCAGTAGAATTGTGGGGGCCTTCGGCCGGGTTTCGCGCTGCAGCATGATCTCGCAGGCGATCGCCTTTAACCTCTTCCTGGCATTTTTCCCCACTCTGCTGTTCGCAGTCGGTTTTGCCTCGAGCTGGCTAGGCAGCAAAGTAGCAACATTGGACGCCATCAAGGAATTCACTAGCTTTTTGCCGCCCGGAAGCCAGGGAATCGTTACCGATTTCCTTACCCGCCGTGGTTCTGATCTTTGGAAATACACCATTCTCGGGTGGGCCGGCACGCTCTTGGGCGGCTCTCAGGTCATGAAGCTACTGATGGATGGCATCCATCTTATTTACGAAGACGAAGAACGTCTAGGCTTCCTTCACCGTCAACTGAGAGGCCTTCTCTTACTGCTGATCACTATGGCGCCCATTCTGATCGCTGGCATTCTTGGAGTGTTCGGAAGGCAGCTTCGCACTTGGCTTACCGAGCAGCTTGGCAGGAGTATGCCCATCCATTTTCTTTGGCTGATTTTTTTCCCTGCCGTGGCGATGATTCTCGCCATGCTCGCGCTCACAGTAATTTATCGGGTGGCCCGGCCGAAGGAAGAGAGCTTGCGAAACGTCCTGCCCGGTGCCGCGGCAGCTACGCTACTGTGGTGGATCGTAAACGCCGTCTTTGGCTTCTACATACGCCGCGTTCCTTACAGCATCGTTTATGGAGGATTGGCGGCCGTCATCGGCTTGCTCGTCTGGATGCAGATTTCCGCCATTGTCGTCTTCCTCGGCGCTGCGTGGAACGCCGAACTCGCGACCGAGCGCAGACGGCTCGACCGAAGGGCTTAGCAGCTCAGGTCTTATTTTTCGCTGTCCAACCTGCGCGCTAGCGGACCGTCGCCGGAACTCCCAAACTTCATCTCCCCGATCTCCCCGGGGGTTCAGAGCGCGGCTCATGTAAAAGGCGTATAGTTTAGAAATCCTGGCTGGTAGCGAATCAGGCGAATGTAATGAATCCATTCCTTCCTTCTCGACCAAACTTTCAAGCCACGCCAATCGTGTTTCTCTGCGTGCTGATACTATTGGTTGGGGTGCTGCCCGTTCGACCCCAAGCTCCCGCCGCTCCCCCTGAGAGCCCGACTCCTGTGGCCCCCTCGCCAGAAGCTCCCGCAGCAACTCCGGGCACACCAGAAACTCCTAGTGACTCTTCTCACCCGAAACCCGTTGTCAGCTCCGAGGCGAAGAGGGAACTCGACATTCAGGACTCCGGCACTACGTTCCGCTTGCGAGTGAATCTCGTCCAGGTGCACGTGACGGTGCGGGATGCCAGCGGAAAGCCGGTAGAGAATCTGCGCAAAGAGGATTTTCTTCTCTACGATCAAGGTAAACTGCAAACGATCAGCACCTTTGCCATCGAGACGCGCCAATCACGTCAGGCCAAAGCAGAAGCCGCAGCCAAAACTCAAGTGGAAGATTCTGACTCGGGGAAGCCCGCTACAACATCTTCGGTCATCCCGGACCGTTTCGTCGCCGTAGTGTTTGACGACACCCATTTCGATATGTCGGACATTACCAATCTACGGGTGCAAGTGGGCAAATTTCTGGACACGATTGCTCCAACCGACCGCATCGCTATTTTTTCCACCTCTGGCGAGCTTACCCATGGCTACACCAGCGACAAAGAACTGCTTAGAAAAACTCTTCTTGGCCTTGTTCCGCGTGCCAGATTCCTGACTTCCACTGTGGCGTGCCCGGATGTCTCTTTCTATGAAGGTAACCAAATCATCAACTATAGCAACACGCAAATCTATAATGCAGATGTCTATGACACCCTCCAGTGCGCTTTCAACGGCGACAATGCCCAAATTGCCGCCGCTCGCAACATGGTTCAATCCGCCGCCCAACAAGCACTTTTGCAGGGTGAAACGGAGAGCCAATATGCCTTTAGCTTCATGCAGGACGTGATTCGTAGTTTGGCTAGCAGGCCGGGCGAACGGGTCTTGCTGCTGGCATCTCCCGGATTTCTACTGACGACTGCGCAGCATATCGATTTGTCGACTGTTGTAGACCTGGCGAATCGAAACAGTGTTGTGATCAACACCCTCGATGGACGTGGCCTTTATACTCCAGACCTGCTCGGTGATATCTCGAAGCCCACCTATAACAATAATGCGCTAACGGCTGGCGTGAGGGCCAGTAGCCGCACTGCCTCACAAGAAGAGCAGGCCTTTGTCCTCGGAGATCTTGCCTACGGAACAGGCGGCACCTTCTTTCACAATTCCAATGATCTCGCCGGCGGCCTGCAGCTGCTCGGGGCTGCTCCTGAAGTTTCCTATGTTCTTGGTTTCTCTCCCGTGTCCCCAAAAATGGATGGCCAGTTCCACTCGCTGAAAGTTACTCTGAGCGACAAACGAAAATACACCATTCAGGCCCGCCGCGGCTACCTGGCCCCGAAAAAATGGAAGGATGCGAATGAACAAGCCAAACAGGAGATCCAAGATGCCGTATTATCGCGGGACGAAATTTTGGATTTCCCTCTGCAAATTCAGACGCAATATTTCAAAGGGGATGATTCTTCGATTCACCTCAGTGTGGTTTCTCGTTTGCAAATTCAAGGAGTCCATTTCCGGAAGGCGGAAGGCCGCAATTTCGACAATCTGACTCTCGCCACCGTCATTTTCGATGACAACGGCAACTTTGTAATGGGTCAGGAAAAACTTGTTACCATGAAACTGCTCGATACCACTTACGAAAAGCTGTCCCATTCGGGCATCGTCGTGAAGTCCACCTTCGACGTTAAACCCGGAAAGTATATGATTCGTCAAGTAGTACGGGATTCTGAAGGTTCGCAAATGGCGGCTCGCAATGGCGCTGTAGATATACCGAATTGAGGAGGACCTATGGGCTTTCCTAATCCACTTTCCACAGGACGGAATTTATTCCTGGCAATCGCTGTTCTCCTAGTCGGCCGGCTCTTTGGGCCCAGCGTTTATGCGCAGGACTCTTCAAAGCCCCCTGCCTCCAGCGATCAGGCTGCTGCCAACTCGCCCCTTCCTGTCATCAAGACGGAATCGCGCATCGTGCTGGTCGATGCCGTGGTCACCGACAAAAAGGGCAATTACATCCACAACCTCCAACAAGCGGACTTCAAGGTTTACGAAGACAATAAAGAGCAGGCCATCACCAGCTTCTCGTTTGGTTCCGACGATGCCGTCCAAGCCAGGGGCGGTCAGAAGCGCTATCTCATCCTCTTCTTTGACAACTCTTCGATGGCCCCGCCGGATCAGATTCAAGCGCGCGCTGCTGCTGGGAAATTCATCGAGCAGAATTCATCCCCCGATCGGTTAATGGCTATCGCCGAATTCGGTGGTAGTCTCTTGATCAAACAGAATTTCACCGCAAACGCCGACTTACTCAAGTCCGCAGTCGGTGGCATGCAAACTTCTCACCTCGATACGAACCCAAGCGTCGTGGCCGCGAATGACCCAACAGCCGCGGGAGGCGGTTTGAGCGCTGGAAACCCTATGAGCCTCAGCAATGCGGAAGCGGATCTTGGTGCTCGCTCCCTATTTCTTTCCATTCGGAGCTTGGCTAAAAACCTTCGCTCTATCCCCGGCCGCAAAATGGTCATCCTTTTCTCTGCAGGCTTTCCTTTGGACGCAGAACGAATGTCTGAACTTACCGCCACAATTGACGCCTGCAACAAGGCCAATGTGGCCGTATACACGCTTGATGTTCGGGGACTCACCGCAGCCGCGCCGGTTGGCCCCAATGGGGCCGCCATCCGCACTTCTCCCTATTTAGCGCAAAACGCCTCGCCCGGGTCACGGGCAGCTTCCGCGGAACAAAATCGTCCGAGGATGGTGCTGGCCAACTACTCTCTCGGCTCCGCAGATCCGCAAAAGCCCGGTGGCGGTGGGGCTGGGGGTGGTGGGACCGCAGGTGGTGGGACCGGTGGTGGCGCTCACCCGGGTGGCGGAGGCGCTGGTACGGGAGGTGGTACGGGGACAGGAGCCGGCAAGGGCACAGGAACGGGGACAGGTACGGGTACGGGAACGGGAGCGGGGGGCGGCAAAGGCACTACCGGGGCAGGCGCAGCCAGTAATTCCTACAATAATTACTACAGCAATCCTGCGACGCAACCGCGCACCATCGTTCCGCAACTACCCCCTTCAGCCGACATCAACCAGCAGCTTCTTCGTGCGCTTGCCGAAGGCACCGGCGGTTTCGCAATTTACAATACCAATGACCTGCTTGGCGGATTGAACCGAATCGGCAAAGAACAGAATGAGTTCTATATTCTCGGCTATGTTCCCCAGTTTTCAAACGAAGGCTCCTGTCACACGCTCAAGGTAAAATTGAACCGCAGCGGCGCGGAGGTCAGATCACGCAGCGGTTATTGCAACACGAGGCCGGTCGATCCACTTGAAGGTAAACCAGTTGAGAAGCAGATGGAGATGCAGGCCGGTAGCACCCAGGCCGGTACAATCCAGGGCTCCATGAAGGTTCCTTATTACTACAGCGAACCGAACGTTGCGCGTGTAAATCTGGCTATGGATGTTCCGAGCGAGGCCTTGAACTTTAGTAAGGATAAAGGCAAATATCACTCCAATGTAAACGTGTTGGGCATCGCCTACAAACCGGATGGCACAGTGGGTGCCCGATTCAGCGACACGCTGGATTTGAATCTTGAAAAGGACGAATGGAAGGAATTCACCAAGCGACCCTATCACTATGAAAACCAATTCGACGCTGCGCCCGGCACCTACAAACTGACTGTCGTCTTTAGCGCCGGCGGCGACCACTACGGTAAATTTGAAACTCCCATCCAAATTGCAGCCTATGATGGCAAGAAACTCACGCTCGGCAGTATTGCTTTGGCAACTGAAATCCAGCGCCTTGATCAGATTTCCACGCAGATCGACGCCGCCATGGTGGAAGACCGCACACCACTGATCGTCAAAGGCATGCAAATTATTCCTGCCGCAAAGTATCAATTTAAGAAAACGGACAACATTGTTCTCTATTCCGAACTCTATGAGCCGCTGCTGAAAACCGGAAATCCTCCCAAAGTTGCTACCGGTTACCGCGTGTTCGAAAAAGGGACGAATAAGCAAGTTTTCTTCACAGGCGCCGTTCCACTCGATGAGTTCATTCAGAAGGGCAACGCCGTTGTTCCTTTTGCCTTGAAACTGCAAGCCAACGATTTGCCTCCGGGCGACTACCGGCTGGTCTTGCTTGCCGTAGATGGGGCCAATAATCAAGCTCCCCAAAAGGAAACGGAGTTCACCATCTCGAACTAACAGTGTTTTGTGTCTTGCGCGATCCCAAGATCGCGGTACGTGTCGGGGGTAAACCGGGCCGCAGGCTCTTTAAGACCAGGAAACACCCCTGATCCACCCGCAACTTTCTGCCCTCAGAGGGGTTATTCTTAGCCATGAACCTGAAGTCGCCTATTCCGGTCAGTTCTCCCCCCGATGGGCGAAAGGACTTCCCGCACCGCGCGCGCTTCCTACCCGCCCTGCGCGCCACCCTATCTCTTATTCTGGCTTTCTCCTTGTTTTCCTGGGATTTGCCCACCTTAGCGTCTCCAATTCCTGCCGCCGAGAAGAAGCCCAAGGCCGATCCTGCCCTTAAAGGTCTTCCGATCACGGAATTGTCAACCGACGAGGCGATCCTGCATGCTCTCAATCGCCTCGCGTACGGTCCCCGTCCAGGCGACCTCGAACGAGTCAAGCAGATGGGTTTGGCAAAGTGGATTGAGCAGCAACTGAATCCGAAATCCATCAATGACTCTGCTGTCGATGCTCGCCTCACAGTGTATCCGACGCTCACGATGAGCACCGTGCAGTTGATGCAGCAATACCCGGATCCCAAGCAAGCCGCCAAGAAGGCCGGGATCAGTGGAGAGGAATTCAAGGCTCAGCAAACTGCCCAGAAACAAGCCGACGCCGGGATCGCTGCCATGCTGAACGAGGTGCAGGATCAGGACAAAATGGCTCAACTGAATAACGAGCCGCCGCCTGGCAGTTCGACTACTGCTCCGGACGTGCCTTCCCCCATGAAGCAGAATCCGCCCACGCCCGGAACAGGTCGCAAAGATACGCTTGGAATTGATCCCAATGCGGTTCCCCGGCCAATTTCCGATGACAGCAAGCGGCCGCAGCGGGTTGTGGAAGAATTGGCAATGGCCAAAGTCACCCGGGCCATTTACAGCGACCGGCAGTTGCAGCAGGTGATGGACGATTTCTGGTTCAACCACTTCAATGTTTTTGCCGGTAAAGGCGAAGTGAAGTGGTACCTCACCTCTTATGAACGCGACGTCATTGAGCCGAATGCCCTCGGCAGATTTAAGGATCTCGTCAACGCAACCGCGAAAAGTCCCGCAATGCTTTTCTATCTCGACAACTATTTAAGCGTCGATCCCAAAGCGGTCCAGCGCGCGGCCCAAGAACGTGCCATGCGTCAAGCGCAACGGCGCAATTATGGATGGGGCCCTCCAGTCGTCCCGCCAAAGCCGCAAAACGCCAAAAAACAAGACCGTGGCTTGAATGAAAATTACGGCAGGGAATTGATGGAGTTGCACACGCTCGGCGTAGACGGCGGGTACACCCAGAAGGATGTCACCGAAGTTGCGCGCTGCTTCACCGGTTGGACCATCGAAAAGCCCCGCGAGCTGGCCGCATTCAAATTTGACGAGAAGCTACACGACCCTGATCCGAAAATTGTGCTTGGCAAGAAAATTCATTCCGGCGGCATGAAAGACGGCGAGCAAGTTATCGAGATGCTCTCGAAGAATCCCAATACCGCCAAGTTCATTTCCACCAAGCTCGCACGCCGCTTCGTCTCGGATAATCCTCCGCCGGCGCTGGTTGCTCGCATGAGCAAAACGTTCCTGAAAAGCGATGGGGACATCCGTGAACTGATGCGCACCATGCTCTATTCGCCGGAATTCTGGTCTCGAGAAGCGTATCGCGCCAAAATCAAAACCCCTTACGAACTTGTCGTCACCTCAGCTCGTGCCCTCGGTACCGACGTTGATACGCCCATGCCTCTGGTCCAATGGGTCAACCGAATTGGCGAACCTCTCTACCAGTGTCAGCCCCCAACCGGTTATTCCGATAGAGCCGAAACGTGGGTGAATACGGGCGCCCTGCTCAATCGTCTCAATTTTTCACTCGCCTTGGCCGGGAATAAAATTCGTGGCTCGCGAAGCGACGTGACCGCGTTCCTTGGCAGCGACTCCGGCACGGATCCCAAGGCCGCTCTTGACCGAGCCGTCGCCCTTCTACTCGGTGGGCAGATTGCCCCAACCACGATCGAAACTCTCGAAAAGCAAATCGAGAACCCTCAAGTGGTCCAGGCTAAGCTTGACGATCCCGTGAAACAAGTGGATCTCGGCGTTGTCACCGGCTTGGTCTTAGGCGCACCCGAATTTCAGAGAAGGTGAATCATCATGAGTAACTCGTGTTGCGAAGGCATCCGGCCAACTAGATTGTCACGCCGCTACTTTATGAAGCAAGGAGGCATCGCTCTTGTCGGCCTCAGCACCGTTCCGGCCTTCCTGCAACGAGCCATTGCCTCCACGCCAACTACGGGTAAGAAGCAACTCGTAGTGCTTTTTCAACGTGGTGCCGCCGATGGACTGAATATCGTCGTTCCGTTTGCCGAACCAAATTACTATCGCCTGCGTCCGTCCATTGCCATTCCCCAGCCGAAACGCGGCGGAACGGATGCCGCACTCGACCTCGACGGCTTCTTTGGTTTGCACCCGAGCCTGGCCCCGCTCGTCCCGTTTTACCAAAAGAATCAGCTGGCCATCGTTCACGCCGCAGGTTCACCCGATCCCACGCGCTCACACTTTGATGCCCAAGATTACATGGAATCCGGCACCCCCGGCGTAAAGGCCACAGAAGATGGTTGGCTCGACCGGGCCATCGGCACCATTCCCGAACAAAACGCTTCGCCGTTTCGCGCTGTGGCTATGGGGCCGAACCTTCCTCGCATGTTGCGCGGTAGCACCGGCGCGATTGCGCTTCCCGATCTGAAACAGTTCAAGGTGCAACCGCAATCTGCCGCCATGACTAACGTCGTCCAGGGCGGTTTTGAGGCCATGTACGCACAATCGGTCGATTCGGCGCTTCACGGCACCGGCCGAGAGACCTTTGAAGCCATCGATATGCTGCGCAAAATCGATATCGCCAAATTTCCAGCGGAAAATGGTGCCGATTATCCAAAGAGCCAACTCGGCCAGAAAATGCAACAGATCGGCGTCATGCTTAAAGCCAACATCGGGGTGGAAGTCTTATTCGTGGATTGTGGAGGGTGGGACAATCATGTCAATGAAGGCGGCGTGCAGGGTCAACTCTCGAATCTGCTGAAAGACCTCGGCCAATCTCTCGCCGCATTCAATCAGGATATGGGTGATCGCATGCAAAACGTCGTCGTCGTGACGATGTCCGAATTCGGCCGCACCGCAAAAGAAAATGGTAATCGCGGCACCGACCACGGTCATGCCAACTGTATGTTTGTGATGGGTGGCGACGTAAAGGGTGGCAAAGTATACGGTAAATGGCCCGGCCTGAACGATCAACAACTGAACGAGGGTCGCGATCTGGCCCTTACCACAGACTTCCGCGCTGTCGTCAGCGAAATCCTGGCCAAGCACATGGGCCTCCTCGACCTCGCGGCAGTCTTCCCGGGCTTCACTACCAACAATCACACTTTTCCGGGCTTGGTCCGCTCCTAGAGGAGTGCAGCGTCACCAACGGACCAGGAGCTATCGACTATCTTCTGCCAGCTCCCTAATCCAAATATTGCGAAACCGTACAGGCCTCCCGTGATCCTGCAGTCCCACCGGCCCTTTGTCCGGGCCGGCCTTATAGGGCGGCCGCGAACCATGCGCCGTCGGCCCGGTTAGCTCCACATTGTCCTGCACCAACACACCGTTGTGAAACACCGTCACGCGCGCCGGCTTCAGTAATTTCCCTGCACTGTCAAATCGCGGCCCATGAAATACAATCGTGTACACTTGCCATATTCCCGGTGGCCGCGACGCGTTCACTAGCGGCGGATACTGCCCGTAAACCGCCGCAGCCTGGCCGTCTGCGTATGTCTTGTTCTCGTAGGAATCCAGGACTTGAATCTCGTACTGGTTCATCAGAAACACGCCACTATTCCCGCGCTCCTGGCTCTCCCCAACCGCCGGGAGCGGCTCCATAAATTCCACATGCAACTGGCAATCTCCGAAAGCTTTTTTGGTTTGAATACTCCCCGTCTTCGCAACTACTTCCATATATCCGTTTTCCACTTTCCACTTCGCCGGGCTCTTATCCCCATTCTGCCAATCTGACAGATCCTTTCCATCAAACAGCACCACCGCATCCGACGGCGGTTGGCCCGGCGTTTCCTGGGTACTGGGGGTTCCAGGATCCACGATTGGCGGCAATGGCCGATCGAGATCGTGAATCTTCCATGGGATTGGCGCCTGGGCAAAGCCCGTCACTGACAAAAACACCGCTGGAACCAGTCCCAGGCAGACTCGCAAGTTAATTCTCATAGCGCTCCTCACACGAAACTGAGCGAATTCTACACCCGTACCAAAACAATGGTCGGCAATTCTGCCGTCCCTCGGGGCCTTGAATTCTTGCTAATTCGCAGCCGCTCCACGAATCCGCATGCCGTAGAACGACCGGTACACGAACACGAAAGAGACGGCGAAGAACGCCGCCGCCAACGCATGGGTTAAGTTGCTGCCCTGTGTTGCCGTCAACTGCACGGCCAACTCGACAGCCAGCAAGCCGAACAGCGTGGTGAACTTGATCACCGGGTTCAACGCAACCGATGAAGTATCCTTGAAGGGGTCGCCCACTGTATCGCCAATCACCGTAGCGTCATGCAGGGGCGTACCCTTCTGCTTCATCTCGACTTCCACAATTTTCTTGGCGTTATCCCAGGCGCCCCCCGCATTGGCCATAAAGATCGCCTGGTACAACCCAAAAATGGCGATCGAGAACAGATAGCCGATGAAGAAGAACGGTTCTAGAAACGCGAACGCCAGCGTGGCGAAGAACACTGCAATGAAAATGTTCAGCATGCCTTTCTGCGCGTACTTGGTGCAGATTTCTACTACTTTCTTGCTGTCCGCCACACTGGCCTTGGTCACTCCTTCCAGCTTGATGTTGGCCTTAATGAATTCCACCGCGCGATACGCGCCGGTGGTCACCGCCTGCGTCGATGCGCCGGTAAACCAGTAAATCATCGCGCCGCCGGTAATCAGTCCAAGCACGAACGGTGCATGCAACAGGGAAAGTTTGTTCACGTTCACGCTGAGACCGTGCGTCAGTCCCATGATGATCGAGAAGATCATCGTCGTCGCCCCAACAACCGCTGTTCCGATCAGGACCGGCTTGGCTGTTGCCTTAAACGTATTTCCTGCGCCATCGTTCGCTTCCAGCATCTCTTTGGCGCGTTCGAAGTTCACGTCAATGTTGTAGTTGTTCTTCAACTCGCTCTTGATATTTGGAATCTGCTCAATCAGCGAAAGCTCAAATACCGATTGCGAGTTGTCCGTTACCGGTCCGTAGGAATCGACCGCGATGGTCACCGGGCCCATGCCCAGAAATCCGAACGCCACCAAGCCAAACGCAAACACTGCCGGTGCCAGCATCATCTCGCCCAACCCCAAATTGCTGATCAGGTAGCCGACCGACATCAGCAGCACCATCGCTAATCCAATGTAATAGGCCGAAAAATTGCCGGCCACAAAGCCCGACAAAATTCCGAGCGACGCGCCACCTTCTTCCGCTGAGCTGACCACTTCCTTCACGTGCCGTGATTCTGTCGAGGTGAAGACCTTCACCAGTTCCGGAATCAGCGCACCGGCTAGGGTTCCGCAAGAAATAATCGTCGCCAACTTCCACCACAGCGAGCTGTCTCCATTAAGCGAAGGCACGATTAATGCGGACACCAGATAGGTGAGCGCGATTGAAACAAACGAGGTGATCCACACCAGGGAAGTGAGCGGTGCTTCGTAATTCATCTTGTCCGCGTTAGCGTATCTGGCCTTGGCAATGATCCCGTTGAGGAAGTAGGCGCCGGCGCTCGCCAGCAACATCATGATGCGCATGACGAAGATCCAAACGAGCAATTGTACTTGCACCGTGCTCGCCATAGTCGTTGCTCGTGCAATTACGTCCGGTGATGCCGAAGCCATCGTTACCCCTGCTGGCAAGAAGTGCACGGGGCTGATCGCTAGCAAAATAAATGTGATCAGCGCAACGCCCGTGACGCCGTAGGTCTCAAATCCATCGGCGCTCGGACCAACCGAATCGCCCGCATTGTCTCCCGTGCAATCCGCAATCACGCCGGGGTTGCGTGCATCGTCTTCCTTGATCTTGAATACAATCTTCATCAGGTCCGAACCGATGTCTGCAATCTTCGTGAAGATGCCGCCGGCAATTCGCAACGCCGCCGCACCCAGCGATTCGCCAATCGCAAATCCGATGAAGCATGGTCCCGCGTAGTCCCCGGGAATAAACAGCAAAATGAACAGCATCATCAGCAGTTCCACGCTGATCAGCATCATGCCGATGCTCATACCCGCTTCGAGCGGGGTGTGATAGCACGGATACGGCTTGCCGCGCAAGCTGGCAAAGGCCGTGCGCGAATTCGCAAATGTGTTCACGCGAATGCCGAACCACGCCACCCCGAAGCTTCCGGCGATCCCGACCAAACTAAAGATCAGAATAATGGCCACCCGCATAAACTCAAATTTCAGCAGCACGCCGAAGTACAAAACGATGATGATGGCGATAAAAATCTCTAGCAACAGGAGGAATTTGCCCTGGGTAATCAGGTAGGTCTTGCAAGTCTCATAAATCAGCTCGGAAATCTCCCGCATCGAGCTGTGTACGGGCATATTCTTCAAGCGCATGAAAATCCACAACCCGAAAACCAACCCCAATATGCAAATAACGATCCCATAGAGCAGCAAGGCGTGTCCGTTTATTCCGAGGAAGGAAACGGAAGAAAGATCCGGCAATTTCAAATTTGCTTCGCCGCCAGTCGCCTCTTCCGGCGTTTGGGCCAGTAAAGTCCTTGCCCCCGCTAGCATCGTGAGTACAATTGCCAACATTCCTGTCGCCATCCGACCGCCCCATCGGGCGGTCGTTCCTAAGTTACGCATGAAATCCTCCTGAACAATCCTGTTCACTCGCGGGAACGGAGCAATCAACTCCACCCTTGTTGCGATCCCCTAGCCGTACTCACTCTTACTCGATTTTTACTACCTCAACAAGCGTGGCTGTCACCTAGCCTTTGTTAGGCGAAATACCCCGAAGGACCATTCCCTTTTTGGGAAGGAACTCGCACGCAACTGGACTGATTTCTCCCCGCCATGGCATCCCTCAGACCCTTTGCAGGCCAGGAACCACCCCACTCACCTACGCCATGTCGGCGGGCAGCAAGAAACGCTGATTTATAACATTTCACTTATACCCCGGTCAAATTTTTTAGTATGCAACCCAACCGACCTCCCCGCTTAAACAGCCGCGCAACTGCAACACAGGCGGGCGCGGGGCGGCAAAGTGCCGCTTAGTCCTGACACAGTCACTCACGCTTGACTCTGTTCCTGGGTTGGCTACTGTAATAGGACTCCGACTTCTAGACTTTCAAATGGGAGACTCTTGGATGCCTCGAATTCACAATTCGTTCACCATCGCAGCCCTCTTGCTCACCGCAGTCCTGCTGCCTGCGCAGCTCAGTTTTTCTCAGGCGCAAGCTCCTGCACCCGCACCTGCTCCTGCCCCCGCTTCTACCGTCCACCAAGCAACTCCAGAGGAACAAGCCGCCTACGATCGTTTAACCCCCTACCAGAGATCTCTCCTCGAGCGCATCTACAACGATTGGCCTTACCTAGCCAAGTACCGGGAAGCTGACAAAGCCTTGCCGACTCCTTCCGCAGGCGAAGCACGCGTTGTTTTTATGGGTGATTCGATCACCGAAGGTTGGGGCCAAGCGGGAGTCCCGGCGCCGGCTGATCATGCTGAATTTTTTCCCGGCAAGCCGTATGTCAACCGCGGCATCTCCGGTCAAACCACTCCGCAAATGCTGGTGCGCTTCCGCCAGGACGTCGTTGCCTTGCAACCGAAAGCAGTCGTCATTCTTGCCGGTATTAACGACATTGCCGAAAACACTGGCAAAACCACGCTGGAAGCGATCGAAGACAACTTTGCATCGATGAGCGAAATCGCCCGCGCCAACGGCATCCAGGTTGTCCTGTGCTCGACGCTGCCCGCCAGCGCCTTCCCTTGGCATCCCGGCCTGCAGCCCGCACCCGAAGTCAAAGCGCTCAACGCTTGGCTCAGGAACTATGCTGCAACAAAGGGGCTAATTTACGTCGATTACTACACTCCAATGGCCAACGCCGAAGGCGGCCTCAAAGCCGAACTTGGCCGTGACGGCGTTCACCCCAACAAAGCCGGCTATGAACTCATGGCTCCCCTCGCAGAAGCGGGCATCGGCGAAGCTTTAAAGAAGCCGCTTCCCTAAGCGAACTCGATGGGCGGCAAACCGTGCGGCTTGCCATCACGATCCAGACAGGGTCATCATAATTCGGGGGATCGTCACAAGAGGAGCTGGAACGATGAGAATAAATAAGAACTATGTCTGGATCACGGCGCTGATCATGAGTTTATCGCCAGGAACTTGCGTGTTTGCCCAGCGAACTTCGGGACAATCGCCAACACCGATCGTGCAGCCGAATATGCCAACAGGCACCACGAAAGACACCGCCTCCGGCCCGCAAATTCCCACCTCGCAATCTCCCTCTAAGAAAGAAAATCAAGCCATCAAGGCCTTCCGTGAGGCACCAGCGAATGACCCCGACAAGAAACTCCAATTGGGGGAAAACTTTCTACAGATGTATCCCCAGAGTCGCTACCGCATCGAGGTCATTGATTGGGAAGTGAAGCTCTATCTCACCAAAGCGCAGGTCGACAAATTGCAAGCCGCGGGCGAAAGAGAACTGGCGCTGACACCCAATAATCCGCAGACTCTCGCCGATGTATGTTCACACTACTCCCGAGCGCTAACGCCCAGTACTCCCGAACTCCCGAAGCGCCTCGACCAAGCGGAATCGTATTGCAAAAAATCTCTCGAACTGCTTGCAGCTGTGCAAAAGCCCGCCGACGTGTCAGACGATACGTTTACGTTGGCCAAGAACGAGACTTCGAGCATGGCCTATAGCGGTCTTGGTTTGGTGGACTTCCGTAAGGCCAAGTACCCCGATGCAATCGCAAACCTGGGTCAGGCGGTGAAGCTCGACAAGAACCCTGACCCGGTCAATTACTATGTCCTCGGAAAAGCCAACGAAGCGGCATCTCACTTTCCCGAAGCCGTCGAGGCCTTCACAAAATGTGCGGCAATTCCTGGCTACCTTCAGGCTACCTGCACCAGTTCCATCGAAGAGGCAAAAACAGCGCAATTGAACACCAAGTAACACACACCGAGAGCCAGGATCTGCACAACAATCCTGGCCCCAAGTTGCCGTCGAGACTAGCTCACGGTTTCTGAGGTTCCTGAATCACTTCTTCCGTTTGCACCGAAAAAAGCTGGAAGTCGGAAAAGGTGTGCTCAACAATCATCCGGCGCTGGTCAAAATCCAAATATCCTACCGCGAATTGCGGCAACCAGATTTCCAAATTTTGCGATTGAAATGTCACCGGCGCGTAGTCTACGGACACGGAGTTTACCTGCAGATCGATCGCTGGAATTCCTTCGGTCAAATTTGTTTCCAGGTGCATGATCT